>NZ_JBIRXS010000038.1:0-64109 GCF_044389235.1 Rhodococcus sp. NPDC019647
CGGACCTGCACCGACACCTCGAACGACTCGACCACCACGACCGAACCCGACAAGCGGCATGACCCCCGACGAATTTATGAACCCAACCACTAAGTTTGGCACCGGAATACGACCGCCGCCCGGCACAGGGCCGGGCGGCGTGATACTGATCAGAGGGTGCCGAATCGATCTACGCGATGCGGTTGCCGATCGACCAGGCAATGGCCTGAGAACGGTTGGTCGCACCGAGCTTCCGCAGGATGTGCTTGACATGCGATTTCACCGTCCCCTCCGTGATGACGAGGGACTCGGCGATGTCGTTGTTGGTCGCCCCCGCCGCCATCAATGTGAACACCTCTTGTTCCCGGGAGGTGAATTCGGCGAGAGGGACCAAGCTGGGACGTGAGGCGAATTCCGCCGACGAGTCCACTCCAGCAGGATCGGAGTCGGCCCGGCCGACCGAGGCCATCCCCGATTCGCACAGCTCGTCCATCGTCGCCACCGTCGACGAGAGGATTTCCCTGATCTGGTCGCGTTGGCTCCGCAACCGCTCCATCAGCGACGTCCGCTCGTAGATGTAACCGACCCCCTCGGTGAAGGCCCACAAAACGTCGCGGTCGATCTCGTCGATCCGGCTCGGAACCGGGAAATGATCGGCATGCAGCAAACCGACAACGTTGTTGTCGAGGACCAAGGCCGACACGACGTACGACCGTGAGCGACCCGACTCGACGATGATCGGCCGGTATACCGGCGCGTTTTCGGTGTCGTAGACGATCGCCGGCCGATGATCGGTCAGCAGCCGCGCCTCAGGTGCCCGTTCATCGAACGGTATCCCGCGATCGATCCAGTCGGTGAACCATGAGTCCGATTCATCGCCCTCGCCCAGGTACGCCTTCCACGGTTTCCACGTTCCCGCCTCGACTCGCGACAACACCACCCGCCGGAATCCGCAACGAACGGCCACGTCCTCACAGAGGCGGTCGAGAAGGTCCGAGGTGCTCGGGACGGTCCGCAAGCGGTGGAGTCCCGCCGAACACTCGGCCAGACGCTCGGTCCTGCGGCCCATTTCGTTCAGGTACAGATCCATCGCCAACTGCTGCAGGTCGAGCACCGTCTTGGTCAGTCGCTCCACCTTGGCCGTGTCGGCTCCCGGCGCTCGTCGCAGCTCGTCGATACAGTGATGTGTCAGGACTGAAATCGCCTCAGCGGAATGGGCGGGACGCTCGTGCCGGATCCCCGGCAGAGTGGTCGAACCGACATCAGCGAAGATCTCGTCCCGGATGGCCTCCAGCCGAGTGATCAGCTCGAAGTCTTTACGCCGCCATCCCTGCAAGGATCCCCGCGCCGTCTGGTGCTGCGTCGTTGCGATCAATGCCTGTGTCATAGCGTCCGTCCCATCGAGCGTTTCATCTTCCCGTAGCGCGCGATGGCGCCGGCCCTGTTAGTGGCTCCCAGCTTGCGGAAGATGTGTTTCACGTGGGATTTCACCGTGCTCTCGGACACGGTGAGCTGGGCAGCGATCTCCGCGTTCGACGCGCCTTTCGACAGCAGTTCCACCACATCAACCTCCCGTGCGGTCAGTTGCCGTTCGGGCCGCCCTGAGACTGGCACCTCCGACGCTCCGCGCTCTGGCCGAGAAGGATCGACAGCCGCCGGAGGCAACATCCCGATGGGGGCGTCGAGGGTCAGCGGGCCACCGTGAACGTCGTCGATCATCGCTTCCGTGGCGCTGAAAACCATACCGAGACGATCACGCTGTTCACGCAGCCGCGCCGTGAGCACCATCCGTTCGTAGATCGGTCCCAGTCCGTCGGCGAAGAGCCGAACGATGTCACGGTCGGCGGACGTCAGCACCCGGCTCGAGATATTCGTGTCGGCATGAAGCAGGGCGACGACTGTTCCGTCGACCACTACTGGCGCAACGACATAGCTTGTGGTTCTCGACAACCTGATGAGCGGACGATACGTCCGGGTTTCTGTACCGGCATCGCTCACCAGCATCGGGATCCGGCGCCGTACAACATCGGCCTCGAGCGGCGACGCGCTCAAGGGGATCTCGAGATCGCTCAGATAGTTGCGCAGCGCGGCGGAGATGGCCTCGGAGACCAGGTGCAGGGTGTGCGGAATCCACATCGACCCCTGGATACGAGAGACCAAAACCCGGTCGAATCCTCCTGCGGTACAGAGTTCTTCGGCCGAGCTGCTGAAGAACTGGCCGGGCCCGGCGGCCGCCGAGCGTAGGCGGGCCAGCGAACCGAGCACTCGTTCCAGGCCTTGCTGGGGCGTCAGGCAGGCCTGCTCGTAGAGGACGCCCTGCGCTTGGTGTAGATCCTCGAGAATGGCGGACAAAACACCGGTCTCATCGATCGCGTCACCCCTGTTCGGGGCCTCGGTGAACGCCACCCCCGCCATTTCTCGCATCGCGGACGCCATCTCGCTCAGCCGGTGGGCGACGGACATCTCGGCGGCGGAAGTATTCACTGATCCTCCATGTCGAGGCGCGGGGCATCCATCGCCGCCATATCGGCGACATTCCTCCTCGGGATGCTGCGGCACTGCACCTGCCTTCAATTCACCATGTCGTGGCTCGAGATTTACTTACGCCTGCCATTGTGGTGACCCGGATCACTATTGTCAACGCGGCGACTTTGTATACCCCCTAGTCAGGAGGCGCATGCCGGAATCGAGTGAGGCTGGCTGATGGTTCGATAGTGAATTGCGCTTAACTATGGGGGTGAGGAGGGTCAGCCATACAATGCGCGGCGGGCGGCCAGGCGCACACGTTCCTGCACGTTGGGCATGCAGCGCAACCGTACCGTCTTGGATACGTCGTTGACGATTGTCAGAGCAGCGTGAACACGAAATCGCACCTCGGTGTCGTCGAGTTCGGGCCGGGATTCTTCCAGCAGCTGGAACCACTGCCCGACGTAGTCGTGCTGCGCGCTGCGCACAGCGTGCCGTCGGGCGGGTGGAAGGCTGAGTACTTCGGCGGTCAGCACGGCCAGCAGGTCGTAATGGATCATCGCGAACGCAATGTACCCATCGACCGCGGCATCCAGAGCCTCCCGGGAGGTGTCCGCAGAGAACAGCGCCTGCGAGAGCCCCAACTGGAGCGGTTCCGCGCCACGGTCGATCACGGCGGCCAGGAGATCGGCCTTCGTATCGAAGTGTCGGTAGACGCTGGCGCTGTGGACCTGCACAGCGGCTGCGATCTCGTCCATCGTGACTGCTTGGTATCCCTTCGCGCTGAACAGTCTGGTGGCCGCGCCCAGCAGTGCCTCGCGGCGCGATGCCGGCGCCATGCCGGCCCGTCTGGGAAGATTGGCGGCCGGTGCAGCTGCATTGTCCAACGGCGCCGCGCTTACGGCCATGGCCATGGTGGTGAGCAGCTCGATCAAACGCCCCGGCAGGATTTCGGTGCGGTGATAGCCCGGACTGGTCAGAACGGCAAGAGTGCACCACGCCAGCAGTTCCGCGTCAGCGCCGCTGACCCCCGGCACAGTACGGCCGAGCACCGCCGATAGGCCGGACACCACATCATGCAATCGGTCACGCAGGCCCGCCTGCTGCTCCAGTGGCAGGTGTCGAATCTCGCGATTCCACAGAACTCCGAGGACACGTCGAGTGCCGGCCGTTTCCGCCAGCCCGTGCAGCAGTGCCGTGAGGTCATCGGTTCTGTGCGAGTTCAGCAGCTCACTCGCCTGATCGAAGCTCTCGGCCACCGTGCAGGCGAGTAGTTCCTGTTTACTCCGAAAGTGCCGGTACAGGGCCCCGGCGGTGATTCCGACGGACGAGGCGATGTCCTCGGTGCCCACATTGTGGTAGCCGCGTTCGGAGAACAGGACGCTCGCGGCGGCCAGGATCTGGGCCCTGCGGTTGCGGGGACGCGGAGTGCTCGTGAGCCGAGCTCGCCGCGGGCGCACTAGTTCGTCGATGCTCCCCGCTCCTTTCGACGCATTCGATGTGGCTTGAGATTTACTTACCGGGGTTGTAGCTTTATTTTCAACCTAGCATGCGCCATCGCCGCTTTCTCGGCATTTACTTAGGTGCACACCGCCTCTCGTGTTTCTCGCAAGGAGTCTGACGTGTCCATTTCCGAAGCGTTGGCGAATCGATTGACCGTTCCGTTGATCGCCGCCCCGATGACGGAGGTATCCGGCCCCGACCTGGTGATCGCGGCGTGCCGCGAAGGCGTCGTGGGATCCTTGCCCACCCACAATGCGGCCACCACCGGCGAACTCGACCACTGGCTCACCCGCATCGAGACGGCCGTGAGCGAGGTCCCGAGGTCTGCGCCTTTTGCGCCGAACCTCGTGGTGCACCGATCGAACCGGCGACTGCGCGAAGACCTCGCGTGCCTGGTGGATCACGGCGTAGAACTCGTCATCACCAGTGTCGGGTCCCCCGAGCCCGCTATTGCCCCGCTGCGCGCGATCGGGTGCCAGGTCTACGCCGACGTCGCGACGTTGCAGCATGCGGAGCGGGCCATCGCCTTGGGCGTGGACGGGTTGGTGCTGCTGACCGCGGGTGCCGGAGGCCAGACGGGCTGGGCGAACCCGTTCTCCTTCGTCCGCGCCGTCCGCGCGCGATTCGACGGCACCATCGTTCTGGCCGGCGGTATCAGTGACGGCGTGGCGTTGCATGCCGCCCAGGTACTCGGCGCCGACCTCGGGTACATGGGAACGAAGTTCATCGCCACCGAAGAAAGTCAGGCCGACAGCGCCTATCGGCGTGCGCTGGTCGAGGCGAGCCTCGATGACATCGTGCTCTCGACGCAGGTAGGTGGCATTCCGGCGAGCTTGCTCAAGTGCTGGGTCGATCTGCAGGCCGGGGGCACCACGGCCGAGCATCCCGAACCGGACGGCTTCCGCCAAGACCAGCTCCTCAGTAACCGCACGGCGTGGAGTGGTGGGCACAGCGTCTCGGGCGTGGACGCGGTCCTTCCGGTCGCCAGGCTCATCGAGAAGACCGCCCGGGAATACCACGAGTCCCGCGCCAGGTCGATGGCGCGGGATGATTCCAGAGTGCGGGTCGTCACGTAAGTAGTTCTCGCGCCACCAGTTTCCACTCCTGAAGGTGCGGGTCGGTGGCGGGATCACGTGGATCGAGCGCGTAGGTCAGCGCGGTACCCCGCATCGAGGTGTTGAGTTGTTCGCGTACCACCTCGTAGCGGGGGCGTGCGCACAACTCGCGTCCGAAGAACGCGTCGGTCGTTGCTCGCACGAGTTGGCCCAGACGGCGTTCCTCCGGTAGCAGCGCTGCGCGTAGCTTGTCGTTGGCGCGGGAGGCCAGCCACAACTCGGTCGCTGCCCAGAAGTACGGCTGGTGGAAGGTGGGCCACATGATCTCGACTGCCCAGTCGATGCGCTCGGCGGGGTCTTGCGGCCAATCCTCGCGGTGCAGCATGTCCTCCATACGCGCCGTCGCGAGATGTTGGACGGCGGCCACGAGCAGCGCTTCCCGTGAGGGAAACTGGTGGAGGAGACGGCCACGGGAGACTCCGGCCTCCTGCTGGATCCGCAACGTGGTGGCGGCGGAGTAGCCGTCACGGAACAACACCGCCACGGCGGCGTCGAGTATCTGCCTGCGCGTGATCGCCGTCCGTTCTTGCTGGGTGCGCTTGACCGAGGCGTCACTGATCGACACCGATATCAGCTCCATCCGTTCGGAGAAAAGGGCCCTCATCGGGGTTGGCGCCACTGCCCGCAGTGGTGCCAACCCCGATCGTAAATGACGCCGTTACTCGTAGGTCTCTCCGCGCTCAGCCTTGGCCACCAGTGAGGCGGGTGGCTCGAAGCGAGTGCCGTACCGGGACGCGAGTACGCGTGCTCGCTCGACGAACGCCGCGATCCCACCCGGGTAGCCGTTGATGTACTGGAGGACGCCTCCGGTCCACGCCGGGAACCCGATACCGAGCAGGGATCCGACGTTGGCGTCGGCGACCGAGGTCAGTACCCCTTCGTCGAGGCAGCGCACCGTCTCGAGGGACTCTGCGAAAAGCATCCGTTCCTTGAGGTCGTCGAACGGGATCTCGGTGCTCCCCGACTGGAATACGTCGCGCAGTCCCGGCCAGAGGCCGACGCGGCTGCCCGACTCGTCGTACTCGTAGAAGCCGCCACCGGTCGACCGACCGCGACGATCGAGTTCCTCGACCAGCCGGTCGAGTACGGCCTCCGATCCGTGCTCGACCCAGACGTCGCCGTCCGCCTCGACCGCCGCACGGGCTTCCTGCCGAATCTTGCGTGGCAGGGTCAACGTGAGCTCGTCGAGCAGCTGCAGCGGTGGTGCGGGATAGCCGGCCTGAGCGCCCGCTTGCTCGATGATCACCGGTTCGATTCCCTCGCCGACCGCGGCGGCGGCCTCGTCGAGGAATTTCGTGATCACGCGGCTGGTGAAGAAGCCGCGGCTGTCGTTGACCACGATCGGGGTCTTCTTGATCTGCTGCGCGAAGTCGAAAGCCTTCGCCAACGTTGCCGGTGCGGTGTGTGCGCCAACGATGATCTCGACCAACGGCATCCGTTCGACCGGGGAGAAGAAGTGCACACCGATGAAGTCTTCCTTACGGTCGACGCCTTCGGCCAGCGTGGTGATCGGCAGCGTCGACGTATTAGAGCCCAGCACAGCGTCGGGGGCGACGACGTCCTGGATCGACTTGAAGACCGCCTGTTTGACCTCCACACTCTCGAAGACCGCCTCGACGACGAAATCGACATTCGCGAAGTCGGCCGGATTGTCGGTCGGGGCGATGCGGGCGAGCAGCGCGGTGGACTTCTCCTCGGTCGTCGTCCCACGCGCGAGGGCCTTGGCCTCCAGCTTTTCGGCGTAGGCCTTTCCTTTTCGAGCCGACTCGATCGATACGTCCTGCAGCACGACGTCGATTCCTGCCTTGGCCGAGACATAGGCCACCGCGGCACCCATCATCCCGGCGCCGATCACGCCGACCTTCCGCGCCGCGAACCTGGGATGCCCCTCCGGCCGGCTTCTGCCGGCTTTGATGCTCTGCAGATCGAAAAACTGGGCCTTGATCATGTTCGTCGACACCTGACCGGTGACGAGACCGACGAAGTAGCGTGTCTCGATCTGTGCCGCCGTGTCGAGGTCGACCAACGCACCCTCGGCGGCCGCGGCGAGGATGGCCCGGGGTGCCTCGAGGGGCGCCCCTGCCACGGTCCGGCGCAGGTTCGCCGTCACCGCCGGATTGAGCGCGGTACCACCGGGGATCCGGAACCCCTTCCGGTCCCACGGCTGTACACCGCCGTCGGGGTTGTCCTTGATCCACTTCTTGGCGGCGGGAACGAGTGCGTCGGCGCTGGCCACCAGGTCGTCGACGAGGCCGAGCGTCTTTGCGGCCGCGGGACTGAACGTCTTCCCGGTCAATAGCAGGCTCGTCAGTGCCTTCTCGAGTCCCAGCATGCGAACGGTCCGGGTGATTCCGCCGACACCGGGTAGCAGACCGAGCGTGACTTCGGGCAGTCCGAAGATCACCGATCTCGAATCGACCGCGATGCGGTGGTGGGTGGCCAGCGTGATCTCGAGGCCACCGCCGAGAGCGGCGCCGTTGACCGCCGCCACGACCGGACGGCCCAGGGTCTCGAGACGTCGGAACTGGGCCTTGATCCCATTCGCGAAATCCGTGAACTTGACCGCGTCCTGCGCGGTGGCCCGGACCAGGTCGTTGAGGTCGCCGCCGGCGAAGAAGGTCTTCTTCGCCGACGTGATCACGACACCGGTCACTGAGTCGCGCTCGGCCTCGAGCCGGTCGAGTGCGTTGCCCATGGACTCGACGTAATGCGAGTTCATGGTGTTTGCGGACTGGGCCGGATCGTCGAGGGTCAGCAGCACGATTCCGTCCGAATCCTGCGACCATGTGATGGTTGATGTTGCACTCATGTTGTTGCCGTTGCCTTTCAGACTCGCTCGATGATGGCCGCGATACCCATGCCGCCGCCGACACACAGGTTGATCAATGCGCGCCGGTCGCCGCGCCGCTCCAACTCGTCGATCACCGTTCCGACGAGCATTGCGCCGGTCGCTCCCAACGGGTGGCCCATGGCGATCGCGCCGCCGTTCACGTTGAGTTTTTCGTCCGGAATGGCCAGATCCTTCTGGAATTTCAGGACCACCGACGCAAACGCCTCGTTCAATTCGAACAGATCGATGTCGTCGACGGTGAGTCCGGCGACATCGAGGGCCTTCAGCGCCGCCGGGGTGGGGGCGGTGAGCATGATCGTGGGGTCGGCCCCGGTGACAGCGGTGGCGATAATCCGGGCTCGGGGTGTGAGGCCGAACTGCTTGCCGGCCTTCTCGTTGCCGATCAGGACCAGCGCCGCGCCGTCCACGATGCCGGAACTGTTACCGCCGTGATGGACGTGGTTGATCCGCTCCACCGACGTATACTTCTGCAGCGCAACAGCATCGAATCCGCCCTGCTGACCGAGTGCCGCAAAGGAGGGCTTCAGTGAGGCCAGTGACTCGACCGTGGTACCTGGGCGACGGTGTTCGTCGTGATCGAGCAGCGGGACACCGTTGAAATCCTTAACCGGAACAACCGACTTGGCGAAGTAGCCACCGGACCAGGCGGCCTCGGCGCGGGCCTGCGAGCGTACTGCGTAGGCGTCGACGTCTTCGCGGCTGAAACCCTCGATCGTGGCGATCAGGTCCGCACCGATTCCCTGCGGAGCGAAGTGGAGATCGTATGCGGTGGTCGGGTCGTTGAAGAGGGCACCGCCGTCACTGCCGAGCGGCACCCGCGACATGGATTCGACCCCGCCGGCGATCACGAGATTCTCGAAGCCCGACCGCACCTTCTGGACAGCGATATTCGTGGCCTCGAGGCCCGATGCGCAGAACCGGTTGATCTGCAGCCCGGCCACGGTCAGAGGCAGGCCGGCTACCAGTGCGGCAGCCCGGGCGATATCGCCACCCTGCTCGCCGACCGGGGACACCACGCCGAGCACGATGTCGTCGATGTACCCCGGATCCAGGTCCGGAAACCGCGCACGCAGTTCGTCGATCAGGCCCACCACGAGGTCGATCGGTTTGACCGAGTGCAGACTCCCGTTCTTGCCCCTACCGCGAGGCGTGCGAATGGCCTCGTATACAAATGCCTCTTCAGACAAGGCAACTCTCCTCGAATCGTGAACGAATCCCCTGGGAGGCAATCTTTGAAATGCGCGAGCCACAGAGGACGGAAGTGAAGAACCTGCGGTCGACTACTGTCGCCGACCGTTCGCTCACGGTATCGTCCAACCAACATCCAGTCAACCCTGACTGGATGTAAGGGAGTGTAAGGAGTTCGAATGCTGATCGACAGCAACATCGGCGGGTCCATCGACGGGACGGAAGGGGCGAACCTCTTCGACATACGCGAGCAGGTGGAACTCGCCGAGCGGGCCGGCTTCGACGGGGTGTGGTCGACGGAGGTCAGCCGCGACCCTTTCCTGCCGCTCCTCCTCGCCGCAGAGAACGCACCCCGACTCCACGTGGGCACCGCGATCGCAGTAGCATTCGCACGCAGCCCCATGACGCTGGCCACGGTCGCCAACGACATGCAATCCTTCAGCTCGGGGAGATTCACACTCGGACTGGGTTCACAGATCAAGCCGCACATCGAGCGTCGGTTCAGCATGCCCTGGTCCGCGCCGGCGCCGCGGATGCGGGAATTCGTCAATGCGCTCCGCGCCATCTGGGACAGCTGGCAGAACGACACACCCCTCGACTTCCGAGGCGATTTCTACAGCCACACCCTGATGACACCGATGTTCCGACCTCCGCGTAACGAATTCGGCCCTCCCCAGGTGATGATCGCCGCGGTGGGCCCGCAGATGACGTCCGTCGCCGCCGAGGTCGCGGACGGGATGCTCGTGCACGGCTTCACCACGGAACGATATCTCCGGGAAGTGACCGTCCCGCAGATCGAATCGGCGCGCACCAAGGCCGGAAAGACCCTCGAGGACTTCACATTGTCCTATCCCGGACTCGTCGTCACCGGATCTGATGAACGGCAGTTCGAGGAAGCGGCAACCGCGGTGCGCAAACAGATCGCGTTCTACGGGTCCACGCCGGCGTACCGGGCGGTCCTCGACCTCCACGGTTGGGGCGACCTGCAGACCGAACTCCACCGGCTGTCCAAGCTCGACGACTGGGAGTCGATGACACGGCTGATCGACGACACCGTCCTGCGCACCTTCGCGGTCGTCGGCGAGCCCGAGGCGGCCGCCGCCGAAATATCACGCCGCTTCGGCGACATCATCGACCGATTCACCCTGTACACCCCCTACGGCCTCGACGCGGCGACACAGGGCGCCGTGGTCTCCGGAGTGCACAATCGGCACACCACTCCCTGATCCGCGACGGTGGAGCTCGTCCGCCGTGGTCGCGCCGGTGAGGTCTGCGACGCCATCGCGCACCCGTTGGCGTAGCCGTTGGGTGGGCGAGGTCGATTCGACGAGCGCGCGACTCGACTGCAGGCGAAAGTACCGGTACGACACCGTGGGAATCTCCCTAAAGGTGGACCCTTATCCCCAAATGGTGTGAGGAACATGATCGCCCGGTCGGCGAGACTTGAATCACATCAGAGGATTTCACACGGTTGGGTCACAGTACGGGAGGAAGTAGATGTCGGTCGATCCTTCGGCGATCATCGTCGCAGTCGCCACAGCATTCGGCGGCGCGATACACGGATCGGAGGTCCCTCCGGCCTTGAAAGACTATGGCACCCAACAAGTACAACAGATAACCGATGCCGCACCCGCGATCGGGCAACAGGTCAACGACGCCGTCGAGCAGCTACCGCCCGAGGCGCAAGGCGCAGCACAACAAGTAATCACCGATACCGCGGATGCAGTCCAGGAAGCGATAGAAACCTACGCGCCACCACCCGAGAGCGCCTCTCCCCCACCGGAGACCACCGGCAACACCAGCGGCGAGATTCCTGTCACCGAACCCGAACCCGAACCCGACAGGACAATCCCCGAATACGGGGACACCGTTGAACGATTCGACTCGACGCCGCTTGCCGTCTCGGAGACCTCCCACCTCCCCACCGTGTCCGACGCCTCCACCCGGACGGCCTCACAGCTGGGGGCGATCGCAGTATTCGTCCCCTGGTTTCAGAAGGCGGGAAGTATCTGCGACGGCATCAAGGCTCCTGTCCTGGCGGCCTTGTACTCGGCGGAGAACAACTTCCGATACGGCGCCTCGGCGCCCGTGTCTCCGGATGGCGCCCGTGGTCCCGGCCAGTTCATGCCCGGCACCTGGGCAAAGTACGGGCGGGACGCCGACGGCGACGGAAAGGCGGACGTGCTTGCTGTCGGCGACTCGGTCATGGCGTCCGGGCATCTGCTCTGCGACATGTATGAGGAGATCGATTCGTGGAAGCAGGCCGGCATCGTCTCAGGTGACGTGCTGGACCTGACGCTCGCCGGTTACAACGCCGGCGTGGGAGCGGTCCGCCGATCGGGCGGAATGCCCTCGGGGCTTCCCGATTACGAGAATCAGACAAAGCCCTACGTGGCGAAGATCCGGGCAGCCGAATCCAGGTTCGCGTCGATCCTCGCTCCCGGGTCCGGCGACTGGGGAGGGGTCGGCGGCAGGATCGTCGAGGCCGCACTGCGTTATCTCGGTCTCCCCTACGTCTGGGGCGGCGGCAACGTCAACGGGCCCTCCGGTGGCGGTTTCGACTGTTCCGGACTCACCTCCTACGCCGTACACGCCGCAACCTTAGAAGGTGTATCGCTACCTCGCACCTCCGAAACCCAATGGAACATCGGCACCGAGATTCCCCTTGCCGACGCCAGACCAGGCGACCTGCTGTTCGGCAACTGGGGCCCGGCCGGCCCCGGGCACGTGGCAATCTACCTCGGCAACGGCAAAATGGTGCACGCTCCCACCACAGGCGACGTCGTTCGAATCGCGCCCGTGTTCGACGAGATGAAGGCTCGGCGAGTGGTGTGAGTCCGCGTCGACCAGCGCTGTTCGGAGTCGCCCCTTCATCCGGTACAGCAACACCGACACTGCCGCACCCGGGACCTTCACCCGCCGCGAAGTCGACCACAACGCGGAGCGCGCACCCGCCGCGCCGCAAAGATAGCGCGATCATCACCTCGGGGAATGCGGGTATGGCAGACGGGCTCGACAACCCCTGCGGCCTCGCACGGTCGCACCGGGAAGGAGCGGATTAATGACGACCGCACATCCCGCTCAGGGCCCCGGCCGACCCGGTTGCGACCTCGACTCCCTCCTCGCCATCACCGTGAAGGTCTTCAACGACAGGGGTTACGAGGTCACCAGCATGGAGGTCCTGGCCCAGCGGCTGGGAATCACGAAGTCGTCGATCTACCATCACGTGTCAGGCAAGACTGAACTGCTGGAGCTGGCGCTGTCGCGAGCGCTCAACGCGCTCTTCGCCCTCACCACCAAACGGCAAGCCACCAGCGGCCCGCACATCGACCGTCTCGAATACCTCGTCCGGCGCACCGCCGAGATCCTCGTCGCAGAACTGCCCTACGTCACCCTCCTGCTGCGCGTTCGCGAGAACACCCTCGTCGAACGCCGTGCCATCGCCCGTCGACGGGAATTCGACGTGTTCGTGCGCGACCTCGTCGTCGCGGCCGCCGAGGATGGGGATCTCCTACCCGGCATCGATCCCGTCCTCACCAGTCGCCTCGTGTTCGGCATTGCTCAACTCGCTCATCGAGTGTTACCAGCCGCGCACCGGGAGATCATCGCCGGATCTCGCCGACGCTGTCCTGCGCCTGACCTTCGAGGCGATGCGTCGCCGATAGGCGGCTGACCAGATCGGGGTCGGCCGCCTCCCCGTCCTGCGGTCGACACTGCGTCTTGGCCCCGGAATCATCGACCCTTGGTGGCGACCGCCGGCCCCGTTTCGAGCGGGCACGGCCAACTCCGTCGCGACATTCTGGCCTGGACATATCACCCACCTGCGGTTGCCGGCACACTCTTCGCGGTCGCCGGATACCCCGGAACTGCCGTCACGGCGCAGCCGCCTGCGAGGGCCTACGCTGAGATAACCTTGAAATCGATATGTGATTGCCATCACATCGGTCGGAGGTTGCATGAGCCGCTCATGGCAGAGCGTGGCCCGAACGCAGAGCTACACACCCATGACACACGCTCTGACCGGCGACAAAAAGGGATATGCGCATAGAGGATCGAGCTAATCGATGGACGAGTTCGACGAAGTCGACCTACCGAATACTCAGCGCGATCTGCGCCGCGACATCGCAGCGGAGTTAGACGCGGTCGGACTCGAGAAGGCGGAGGAGATCGGACGCGGAGGTTTCGGGGTGGTGTATCGCTGCACCGAGCGTTCCCTCGATCGAGTAGTCGCCGTCAAAGTGCTCACCTCCGATGTGGGCCCCGACGACCGCACTCGCTTCGTACGAGAACAACGCGCCATGGGCAAGCTCTCCAGCCATCCCCACATCGTCCAAATCCTCCACGTCGGCGTCACCGCGAACGGATCTCTCTTCCTGGTGATGCCGTACCACGAACACGGGTCTCTCCAAACCCTACTTCGGCAGAAAGGCCCCTTCCCCTTGCCGACCGTGCTCGGGATCGGAGTGAAACTGGCCGGGGCGCTGGCGGCCGCTCACCGTGAGGGCGTCCTCCACCGAGATATCAAACCTGCCAACATCCTGATAACGGGATACGGCGAGCCGCAACTGACCGACTTCGGCATCGCCCGGATCGGCGGCTATTTCGAAACATCCGCGGGCAGCATCGTCGGCACACCCGCCTTCACTGCTCCCGAGGTGCTCAAGGGACACCCTCCGAGTCCCGCATCCGATGTATACGGACTCGGCGCGACCCTGTTCTGCCTCATGACCGGACATGCGGCCTTCGAGCGACGCACCCGGGAAGGGATGGTTGCCCAGTTCGTACGGGTCACTAACCAACCAATCCCGGACCTGCGTGATCACGGTATTCCCGACAACCTGTGCACCGCAATCGAACACGCCATGGCGGGCGATCCCGCCGATCGACCCGCATCGGCCGACGCATTCGGGAACGAGCTCCGAACGGTCCAACTCCTGCACGGGCTGCAAATGGACGCGATGGCCATGCCCGCTGATCCGTTCCGAGCCACATCATCCCCGACCGGTACGGGCGGGGGTCCCGCGCCGAAGACGCTGGCAGCAGTGCCGAACACCCCGCCCACCGCCGCCACCAAATTCCGTCCCCCCACCTCGGCTCGGCCACTCGTCGAGCGCCGCCGCCTCCTCGAAACCCTCCGCGCCGGTGCTGGACGACGACTGACAGTGATCCACGCCCCCGCAGGTTTCGGTAAGAGCACCCTGGCCTCCCAATGGCGGCACGCTCTTATCTCCGACGGAATGCCCGTCGCCTGGCTCACCATCGACCGCGATGACAACAACGTCACCTGGTTTCTCGCCCATCTGGTGAAGGCGATCCACACCGCGCTGCCCACGATCGCCCCCGAATTGGAGCGCATCCTCGAAGACCACTACGACGATGCCACGCGGTACGTGCTGCCCTCGTTGATCAACGACATCCACGACGGTGGCCGCGCGATCGCCATCGTGATCGACGACTGGCATCGGGTGACCTCCACCGAAACCGTGGCGGCAATGAACTTCCTACTCGAGAACGGATGCCATCACGTCCAGGTTATCGTCGCGACAAGATCCCAGGCGGGTCTTCCCCTGAGCCTCATGCGAGTACGCGATGAACTCGTCGAGATCGGGCCGACGGCAATGCGCTTCGACAGCGCGGAATCCAGGGCATTCCTGGTCGACGTCAACGGACTCGCACTGGACGATGAAGAAGTGAGCAGCCTGCGCGAATCGACCGACGGGTGGGTCGCGGCGCTGCAACTGGCATCCCTGTCGCTACGCGGGCGCAGCGATCGCTTGGACTTCATCGCACATCTCTCCGGCGGCCACCATGCCATCCACGAGTACCTGGTAGAGAACGTCCTGAGCACGCTCGAACCGGCGATCCTCGAGTTCCTCCTGTCCACAGCCATCACGGAGAAGACCTGCGGTGACCTCGCAGGCATGCTGACACACGTTCCATCCGGCCAAGAGATGCTCGAAGACATCGAACGACGAGACCTGTTTCTGCAAAGCATCGATGACGAGAGGGAATGGTTCCGCTATCACCACTTGTTCGCCGATCTCCTCCATCGCCGCCTCGAACGCGTCCATCCGGGCCGTCGTGAAGAACTCCACCGGATCGCCGCGCACTGGTTTGCCAACCACAACATGCTCAGCGAGGCTGTCGACAACGCGCTTGCCGCCGGCGACACCGACCACGCTCTTCGACTGGTCGAGGACGGTGGCATGACACTCATCGAGGACTCGCGGATGACGACCCTCCTCGGGCTCGTCGCGAAACTTCCCCCGAACCTTGCTGTGACAAGTGCCCGACTTCAATTGAACATCGCTTGGGCGAACATATTGATGCAGCGTCCACGACAGATGAGAGCAGCACTCGACCTCTTCGATGCCGCACTCACGAACACCGAGGCAGACGAGGCTGCAATACATGCCCTTCGCATCGAGGCCGCCGTCGTCCAAGCATCGGTCAAACTCTTCGCCGATGAGATCTCCGGGGTGCAGGAACTCATCGCAGATTGTTTGCACCACCCGAACGCGGTGCGGCCCTTCCTCGCGTCAGGCGCCGGCAGCATCGCTTCCTTCGTGGCCCTCTACACATTCGACTTCGACGCAGCGCGCCGTTGGCAGGACTGGGCCGCCGCTTACCATGCGCAAACCAGCGGACCCTTCAGTGTCATGTACGGATACTGTCTGGCCGGCGTGGCGGCATACGAACAACTCGATATACCCGCGGCCGAGAATTACCTCCGATCCGCAGTGGCAATGACGGGAAAATCTGGGGTCCACGCTCATGCCGCACGACTCGCCGGGGCCTTACTCGGAGCCTTTCTCTACGAGATGGGACAGATCGCCGAGGCCGAACGGCTCCTGGACGAAAGCTACAAACTCGGCTCCGAGGGAGGTGGCCTCGTAGAGTTCATGCTCGCGACCTACGGCACCGGATCACGGGTCAAATTCTCCCTCCAACATCATGAGGAGGGTGAACATCGGCTCGACGAGGGCGCCAGGATCGCCGAATCGCTGCGGCTGCCCCGTCTGGCCGCCCGGATGGTCAACGAGCGGATCCGCGCAGGGCTTCCCGTCGGCGAAGAGATCCGCACGCGGTTGATGGCGTTGAAGGCGTACCGTCCGCAAGCAGACGGGATCGCCACCATCACATCCGAACTCGACGAAGACTCTTCGATCCGGCTCCTGCTACGTGAGGGTTCCCCCGACAGTGTGGCGCACGCCTGTGCGCGCGCGAAGGAACTCGTGCTCAGCATCGAAAGTCAGACCAGACCTCGGGCGCTCATCCGCGCGAAAGTGCTGTTGACGGTGTGCTTGTCCGCCGCGGGGCAGTTCGCGGATGCGCGGTCCGTGCTGGCGCCGGTCGCAGCGAAATGCACGGAGCTCGGATTGATCCAAGTATTGTTGGACGAGGACGCACGGATCGCCCACATACTTGCCGCGACCTGACAATGCACACGTGGCGAGACCGGAACTCATCGAGTACAGACCACCCACGGACAACCGTGCACCTCACGGGCATACCGAAGACGATCGGCTTTCCTCCACTGGGGAAGACCCGGGTACGGCATCACAAAGGCGGACGCTTTCGCGCGATTGACGTCAGTCGCACTCCACTGATTGCTGGGCGTCCACGGACACGGTTGGCCTGGACTCACGGTCCGCCTCCATGTTCAAGATGACCACACCGGCCACAATGCACATCAATCCGGCCACTCGTGTGACCGATGCAGCATCACCGAACAGCAGCACTCCCACCACCGCAATTGATGCGGTGCCAATTGCCGACCACAACGCGTACGAGACACCGAGCGAGAGTGATCTGAGCGCTTTCGACAAGAAGAAAAAAGACAGGATGTATCCGGCGAGGACCCCGATCGTTGGGATCGGCCGTGTGAACCCTTCAGTCGAGTGAAGACCGGTTGTGGCAGAGATTTCCACGACAACCGCCCCCATAAGGTAGACCCAGCCCATAGCCGTCACGCTCCGAAGTTCATAGCGACGATACCCACGACGGTCAGCGCCAGACCGGCGATCTTGACTCGTGAGACACGTTCGCCGTGAAAGAGGGCGCCGAGTGCAACTACCGCTGCCGTTCCCAGCGCCGACCACAGTGCGTACACAACGCCGATGTCGATCTGTCTGACCGCGTTCGACAATAGAAAGAAGGCGCCCCCATAGAGCACCCACACCGCAGCAGATACCCGAAGCCGGGTGAACTCGCGGGTGAGCGGCAACATGCTTGTAGCCGCGACCTCGAGAACGATCGCTATAATAAGCAACATCCACGCCATTGAAATCGAGTCCCATCATCGTGAGGATTTGCCGTATCTTCCACGCAGATCGCCGCTGTGGCGGCTCGTGCCGAAATGTTGCTCACCAGATTTGCTGTCTCACCGCGCTAGTTATCTGCTGTTCAGAGTTTCGATTCCGGGAGCACTGCCCGTACCGACTGCGTCACGCGATCTCGCGGTCCGAATCGAGGGGGTCGGGTGCCGAATCGCCGCTTCGAACGGCGGTCACCGCGCGTATGAAGTCCGCGATACGCTCAATTGCCCTGCGTGCTTCGGGCAGAAGGTCAGCAGCCACATGAAAGACGTGGAACTGGCCATCCCAGATCTCCAGGGCAGCCGGGACCCCATCATCGGCAAGGCACTCGAACATCAGCCGCGCATCGGGATACAGCATGTCTTTGGATCCGACCTGAAGTAGTACCGGGGGTAGGCCGCGCAGGTCTGCATCGACAGGAGACAAAGGCAGTGCCGATACGCCACGAGTACGGCGCTCCACGCGCTCGGTGAGGGCCGTCAACGCCATCAGCGCCGAACTGGGAAGGATCGGGCATTGCGCAGACGCTGGATGCTGCAACTTGACGGACGGGTCCAAGTCGGTAAGCGGTGACAATGCGACCAGACCGGCCGGCCTCGGCAGATCCAGGTCGGCGAGGGCGAGCGCCACCATGAACACGAGGTATCCGCCGGCGGAATCGCCGCAGATGACGATCTGGGTCGGGGAAAATCCTCGTGCAAGCAACCAGCGATAGCCGGTGATCCCGTCGGCGACGGCGTCCCCTATCGCATGTGTGGGCATCAGTCGGTAATTGACACTGAGCACGCTGGCATCGGCCGACTGCGAAATCCGAGAAGCGAGACGGCGATGCGTATTGAGGCCACCGGTCAGGAACCCCCCGCCGTGAAGGTAGAGGACCACGCTGTGCATGTCGGTGTTGTGGGCCCGGATCCAGTCCGCGTCACAATCTGTCAAACGCACACGACGATGCCCGACTCCATCGAGCGGGGGGAGCACACGCGCGGCCTGGTCAACCACCCGCGCGGCCCAGCCTGCGCTCGGAATATGTGCCCATACACCGAGCGCCGGCTTGACGGTCACACGCAACGCGTGTGTCAGGAGCTTTGACTGAATGCTGTTGCCCGGAAAGAGGCTCGAACGTGTCAAGGAATCCGATTCGGTCTCCACTTCTCGTGTTGGGTTCATTCCGATAACGCCAACCCCCTCCCCGGGCTGTTCGACCGAGCTGACGGCTGACATCGGAACTCCAAACTTCCAGGGATGACCATGGCGGGATCTGAGGCACATAGACCCAAACGCCGCATTAAGACGTCTCTCAAGATATGGCTCGCATCACCCGACTGGACTCCCCCCAGGGGGGAAATGCACTCCCCAACAGAGGGATCCTTCCTGCACGGAGTTGCGGGCCGGCCCGCGCGCTGGTGCACTGGACAGATCGAATCGTCTCCGCACTCGGTAGGAATTTCACACAGCAGTCCCTCTCTGGCGACAGCCTGAACCGGTTCTGGGCACTGTCGCGGAACAACTCGGTCGGGAAGACGCATCTCCCACGTTTGTCCAGGTATGACGGTTGGAGGTAGTACCGTGATCGACGACTCTGCACTCGAAGACCTGCGGATCATCGAGTTCGCGCGCCGATGGCTTCCCTACGGCGGTGGCACAACCGGCGACCTTCTAGTCGAATTCGGCATGACTCCGGCCTGCTACGTCGCGAGACTGGACAGCATCCTGGCAGGGCCGACAGCCAACCAACTCGATCCCAACTTCCGCGAGGACCTCCGCCGTTTCGTATCTCTACGCGCGCCCACGGCTCGCCCGACATCGTAGATACAGAACCTCGAACAACGGGACACTTCGAGACGTGACCTACGGCCGGACCATGCCGCCGCGCGGCATACAGCTCGTGGTCCCGAAACGAGTCCAGCGCCAGTGGGCAGGAACACCGACATCGTTAGCGAGTCTGCGAGTGGTCCCGGCACACCCACCCCGAAATGGGAACTACGCATCATAAGCCGGACGAAATGGTTTGCGCCCGGAACGGGTGTATCGACACGGAGCGCTCAGTTCATCCTCAACGTGAGAAGTCGACGAACCAATCAACCACCGCAGAACACTGCGCCGGAGAATCTGCCTAGACTAAGCCTGGATCCGTGGAGACTACGCCCGGCCGTAACGGCGTGTGAATGACGAACGCGCCTCCCGTAGTGGAACAATCAAGATTCTCATCGTCGCGTACGGAAGTTGCGGCGTTGAGGAGATCACCGAGATCGAGGCGTTCCTCGACAACGCCACCGCGTATGTGAATCGGTCGGGCAGTGCCGGTCCCCGGTCTCCGCGGCCGTGGACGCGCCGCGAAGATCACCTGGATGTCTCTGCAGCACATCGTCAAACACGAACCCAGTCCCCCTAAAAAACAACGCAACTGGGCAACGTAGGCGCGTCGGCACCTCGGTCTCACCGGGCCGGCAGCGAGGTACGAGCTCGAATGACAAGTCTGAGAACCGCCTTGAGGGCGATGACGCCTCGTCTACGTCACCGCCGACAGCGAGTGGAGTTACCCGTCGGCGGTCGTGAATTCCGATGTGGTCGCAGCCTCTCTCCCAAGTTACCCTCTGGGTGGTCCCGCTATACGGGACCACGGTCGCCATGTTCGGTGTGACATCTCCCCCCGTTTCAAATTAGTGGTAAGAGCGGCTGTTGCGAGGGCCGAGTAGCAGCCGCGGTCATCGTAGGTGGTGCGTACCATCGACAGGCCCGCGTGGCATACCGGATCGCCAACTGTCAGGGCGCGTGGTTTAAGCGGCGTAGGTTACAGTCAGGAGGTCCTGCCGAGACGCACCCCAGTACGTTAACGGTGCGCTCCAGACGTCGGAGTAAAGTCAGCAATCAGGGCAGCCTGGAAGAGGGCGCTGGCGCAGCGCATACTTCGCCCGTTCCCGCTCAGGTCCAGACGGTGCCGATGTCGACGCCCTCGCGTGCCGGCGGGGTGGGGACGCCGGCGGGGGTGCGGGAGAAGCGGGGGGCCGGGGCGTGCTGGGTGACGCCGTCGAGTTCGATCAGTGAGCCGCGGGCGGCGATGTGTTCATTGGACGGCGCCTCCGAGAAGGTGAGGACCGGGGACACACACGCGTCGGTGCCGAGGAAGATCGCGGCCCACTCGTCGCGGGTCTTCGACAGGAACTTCTCGGCGAAGACCTTCTTCATCTGCGGCCACGCAGACACATCCATCTGGTGCGGCAGGTCCGCGGCGTCGAGTTCGAGTCCCTGCAGCAACAGGGCGTAGAACTGCGGCTCGATCGATCCCACGGCCATGTACTTGCCGTCGGCCGTCTCGTAGGTGTCATAGAACGGCGCGCCGGTGTCGAGCAGGTTGACGCCCCGCTCGTCCGACCACACACCGCGGCCACGGAACGCCCACATCATGTGCGACAGCGCCAGGGCGCCGTCCACCATCGCGGTATCGACAACCTGACCCTTGCCGGAGGTCTGGCGTTCCACCAGCGCGGACAGGATGCCGAAGATGAGGAACATGGAGCCGCCGCCGAAGTCGCCGACCATGTTCAGCGGGGGAACCGGGCGCTCACCCTTACGCCCGATGGCGTGGAGGACACCCGTGAGGGAGATGTAGTTGATGTCGTGGCCGGCGGCATTGGCCAGCGGGCCTTCCTGTCCCCAGCCGGTCATCCGGCCGTAGACCAACCGCGGGTTGCGCTCGAGGCAGACGTCGGGGCCCAGGCCCATGCGTTCGGTGACGCCGGGGCGGAAGCCCTCGATGACGACGTCGGCGCGCTCGATCAGCTCCAGCACCTTCTCGACCTGCGCGGGATCTTTGAGGTTGGCTTCGACGACGCGACGTCCGCGCTGAATCTGGTCGTAGGGTCCGTCCTGCGGGATCACACCGGGGCGCTGCACGCAGACGACGTCCGCACCGAGATCGGCGAGCAGGGTGGCCGCGTGGGGGCCGGGTCCCAGACCTGCAAATTCGACGATGCGAATGCCCGCGAGCGGGCCCTTCTTCTCTGTAACGGGAGCAGACACTCAAGTTCCTTCCGACGGACGACGTATCCCGCCGACATTAATTTGAGGTGGAGAGCGGGCCGCTGGCTCGGCAGATCAACCCTGGTGTGTTGTCCAAATTCTCATCGCACTGGAACTGAGGCCGCCGGCAGGAACGAGCACACGCCCCTGTCACCAGCCTGTGAGCGATGCGCCGTCGGACCTCCGCCTACTGTGTCCTAAAACCCCTGGAGCAGGCCTCAGTCTGGATCGGCGAATGACGGAGCGCGTTTGCAGACGCCCGCTGTGACGGCCTCGACCTGATTAGGTTTTCCGTAAAGTGCGGTTTGCAAGTCCGTTTCCAGCATGAGCGCGGCGGCGGCGTCGGCGCTGGACCAGGTCTCGTCGTAGAGGCGCTTGGCCGCGCGGACCGCGTCGGGTGACTTCTGGGCGATCTCGTTCGCCAATCTCAACGCGGATGCCAGCGGGTCTTCCGCCGTGCGAGTGACCAGACCCAGCGCATCGGCCTCATCGCCGGCGAGGATGCGGCCGGTGAAAGTAAGTTCCTTGGCGACGTCGATGCCGACCAGCCTGGGTAGCGACTGTGTGATCGCCATGTCCGGCACGAGCCCCCACTTGACCTCCATGATGGAGAGTTTCGCGTCAGGCGCGGCGATACGGATGTCGGCGCCGAGTGCGATCTGCATGCCTCCGCCGAAGCAGTTGCCGGTGATGGCGGCGATCACCGGTGCAGGGACGCGCGACCAGTCATGAGCTGCGCGTTGGGCGAAATTGGCCTTGCGGCCGTGCTGTCGGACGAGTAGCACATCGATACCCGTTGGACCAGCCAGAAAGCTCGGAACGTCCAGGCCCGCGCAGAAACTCTTACCCTCCCCATGGAGCACGACTGCTCGAACACGTCGGTTGGTTGCCAACTCGTCGGCGGCATCGAGCAATCCTTCGAACATTGCATGATCCAACGCGTTGTGCCTGTCGCTGCGGACCATGGTGACCGTCGCGACACCGTTATCCCCTACTCGGACACGCACCCTGTCTTCGCCCATGGGGGAAATCTAGCCGTCCGACGACGTTGCATCCTCCGCCTGGCGAAAGATCCCTGGACGGTGTTCCAATAACTCTTTCTACAGAAACACTCGGGTAGTCGGCGGAGGACGTGCCCCTGTCGTTGGCGTGCAGCGTAAGCCGGATAAGCCTCTAGCTGTGCGATCTCTACGGTCCCTCGCAGAGTCAGTTGCCGCCTTGCGCGGGGCGCATGGGGTCACCCGGTCCCGATCGCGCGCACGTGCAGCCTCAACATTGGGAGCCGACGGCCCAAGTCCGACCACCCCCATGATGGAGCTCGAGACGACGTATCCCCGCTGGGCATGGAATCGGCACTGAGTCTGGTCCGGAGCCGCCTCGGGGCGCGGCCTGAGACAATCGTGACGTGCCGTCGTCAATGGGTAGTCAGTTGTCCGCGTTCGTCCGAGTTTTTCGACGGCACCGGCGTATTCGCGAATTCGCAGAGGTGGGCTTGTTGGATGGCCTGGACGGAACAGAACGATCTACTCGCATCCGGGTACTGCAATATCTCGCCGACCGAGGGATCAGTACCGATGGCCTCGTGTCCGCAACTCGTGAAGGCCAGTTAGGTTACGAATTGCTCGACGTGACCTTGTCGCCCCACGGCGCCATATACTCGTTGGAGCAGATTTCACAATCGACCGACATTTCGCCGGAAGACGTGGAGAGATGGTTTAGGTCAATGGGCCGCGGCGTGTCTGAAAGTACTTCGGTAGATTATAACGATGACGACCTGCGCCTTGCGCAACTGCTCAACGAGTATCGCGCTTTGGGTATCGCAGACGCCGGGTTGTTCGCGTTCGCCCGGATCGTGGGCCGAAATACCTCGACTTTAGCCGACGCGAGCAAGTCATTGATACAGAACAATCTGCACACCAACCGTGATCGACCCGAAATCGCTTTACAATTTGCACGCGAGTTGCAACGGTTCGCCGAATTTCAATCCCAACTTCTCCACCGGGCAGTCGCCACTCGCCTTCGACAGCAAATCAGTCAACAAATTCGTGCAGACATCGCTACTGAACATACGTCTGAATCACATGTGATCGCAGCGTGTTTCGCCGATATGGTCGGGTTCACAGTGTTAGGCGAACAGTTGACGCCGACCGAATTGGGCGACTTGGCGGATCGACTCGACACCCTAACTACAGATTTGGTCGAACCACCGGTCCAGTTCGTCAAAACAGTGGGCGACGCGGTGATGTTATTATCACCCGATCCAACACGACTGGCTGTAGTTGTGCTCAAAATTCTTGCCGCCGCTCAACAGCAGGGCCTTCCGCCCATACATGCCGGCATTGCGTGGGGTACCGCTGTCCGCAGCGCTGGCGATTGGATTGGCCAACCGCTGAATCGGGCCAGCAGGATCGCCACCATAGCCGAGCCGCTCGAGGTACTTGCAGACAGTGCGACCATGCGCCGAATCAGCAGTGCTGAAATAACCATTGAATCGGCCGGAACATATCAACTGAAGGGATTAACCCAGGGCAGTCAGCTATATCGAATACGCGTGAAGCAGCAAAGGGATGACCGATCTCCGGCGCAGGATCGTTGATGTGGTGGCCGCGCGTGCAGAACAGGAAGACAGACGAATATGTCCCTGCACGCGAGCCGCGTGCAAGTTCGCAAATTGGCAGTCAGGTACCTCGGGTCCGCCCCGTAAGGACCGCTCACCACCTCGTGGCTCTCGCCCAAACTGTCGTTGACAGCCTCGACCTCGACGCGATGGATTGGACGGGACTCCCGGCTCTGTGACTCGATCATGCAGCACTCCAGCTTTCTGCCCATTTTGAGTGTTGGGTGACTCAACAAGAATCTGACGACGGGAGTGCTGGCCAGGTGGCGATCTGGTCGTGCCGGTTCATCCCACTGACGTGGTTTTTGTAGTTCTGCACAGCAAGGGCCCGTCGAGAAAGAATCCTGTTACTGACGTTACTGAGACGATCAGCACATGCTTGCCGGTCCGAGGCCCACCCCACTATCTGAGTCGGCGATGTCCGACCTGGTTCTGCGTCGTCCGACGATGCGGAGAATGTGCTCGGCCTGTGGTGGTCAGCTTCTTCATCACACCAACACGGACACCTGGAGTAATTCATGACCATGTATCGCCTGGATCGCCTGCCGCTCGGCAAGTACCCGTGTCAGCGCGACCTCAGCCTGGTGTTCGGGGACATTGACACCATCGGCCATGTGAACAACGTGGCGATCGCGAGATTTTTCGAAGAGGCACGGGTCCATCTGTATCGAATGGTAGACAGCTATCTGTCCGAGAAACGCACAATGAGGATGGTGCTGGCACACGTCGAAATCGACTATGCCGCGGAAGTTTCCTACCCCGGCGAGGTACAGCTCGGAATCGGCGTCCAGGAGATCGGAAGAACCTCGGTACGGCTAGGGGCTGCTCTCTTCCAGGGGGGCCGCTGTGTGGCCGTGTCGCGGTCTGTCGACGTGAATACCATCGAAGGCCAAGCCGGCGCAGCCGGGTTGAGTGAGGACTACCGGCTCGCGTTACATAAGTGCCTGCTGCCCCAGATCCAACTTTGAGAGGCCACGGACCTGTGAGACGGTTCATGAAGAAGCACGGACATCCGGCCTCGCAGGACGGTACCTAATGCGTTCGGCCGTCCGTCAATGACGCCGCAGACCTGCCGTCAAAGTTCACCGAACGCACGCACAATGGGTACGGCGCCAGCTGCTTGCCGCCCATTGCCAGCGCCGCCCAGCAAGATCAACGCCGCAACAACGTTCGGCTCGTACGTCGGTGGGCCTGCTGTCCCGGGATGCACCGCCTTCGGGATCAAAGCTGCCCTCAATGCCTGTCGCGATGCCGCCGGTCGCGGGTGCACAGCTCGTCGAGATTTTCGCCATACCCGGCTCGTCGATCGCGATCGCCGTGGACGGCCCTACGGTCAGCCATGGTCAGTTCCGTCATCCGGTCCTACCGTCGACCACCGCACCGACGTGACAGAAACGCCCGCTATGCGAGCATCCTCGGTGAGGCCGCGCGGAAATTTCACATCAGGGTTTCTCATCGCGAGCATGGCACTGCATGGGTCATGTGGCAGGCTTCACATTATGGGTTACCTCCAGGCGTGACCCAGATCAACGGAGATTCGTGTGAGCACTGCAGCCCCCCTGCCTGATAAGCGTAAACCGGCTGGCACGGCACCCGGTTCGTACCGCGCCGACATCCGGGCGTGCACCGCGTTTCGTGAGGTGGCCGAGGCGTTGGCCGAGGGACGCGATCTCGATGTCGTATTGCATGTGATCGCCGAAAAGTTGTGCCAATTGACCGGTGCCGACCGATGCAGCATCCATCTGGTGGATAAGGAGACCGGGCTTCTGCACGGTCGGGCGGCGCATGCCCCGACCAATATCGACGCCCAAGTCAAACAGCTGGTCAGCGGCACGATGCAGGACAGTTTCACTCGGGAGATCCTCACGACTCGCCGACCGGTGGCCCTCTTGAACACCCTGTCCGACCCGCGACCGATCAAATCCGCGATGCGCCGATGGAACGCTCAATCCGTCCTCGGTGTTCCGATGGTCCTTCACGATGAAGTCATCGGGGTCGTCTACCTCGACAGCGAAAACACCCCGGTCGAGTTCAGCGCCGCGGACCAGGAACTCGCTGTCGCGTTCGCGGACCTGGGGGCCACGGCGATCCGGCAGACACAGCTGACCACTCGGCTGCGCTCGAGTCTGTCCACGGTAGCCACCCAGATCGAACAACTGCGGCAAGCCGCCAGCCTGGAAGAGCAGTTGACAGAGATAGTGCTTCGAGGGTCGAGCCTCAAGGAGATTGGTGACACGGTCGCCCGCCTTCTGGGCAAACCGTGCGCGATCTACGACAACGCCTTCCGACGACGAGTTTTGTCCTCCCCCGCCCGGTCCGCGCAGAACTTCACCCCTAAATTGTTGGACAAGGATATCCGCGAGGCTCCAGCGGTCAGGGAATCGCTTGCCCAATTGAAGCCCGGAACGCCCACGGTGATCCAACCTCTCCCCTGGCTTGGGTTGCATCATCGTCTCCTCCTCTGCGCCGTCATGCTCGAGGGGGATTGCTGGGGCTACGTGGTGGTAGCCGAGCACGGTCGTCGATTGAGTCCGCTCGATGAGGCCGTGGTTCGCCGCGCCGCGCTGAACATCGCGCTGGAAAGATCCGGTGAGCGACGCGCCGGTACCGTTCAATGGCACACGATCGAGGCGTTCACGGGAAGTCTGTTACGTGGAGATGAGTCGGTCGCGGCGCTCGAGGAGCGGGCGGAGGTGTTGGGCCTGCGTCTGGATGTTCCCCGCGTCGTATGTCTGGTTGCCGCGCGGCAGAAGGATGCGGCCCTGCAGATTTCACCTCAGATGCTGGCCAAACGGCTCACCGATCGGGAATCCCCCTCGGCGGTCATGGCGGCGCCATCCGGGAACGACATTGCCCTGATTCTCGAGCTTCCCGAGAGTGCCGATCACCGCCGCGGTGTCGCCTGGGCCAAAGCGCGAGTCCGCGCCGCCCTCACCGGAATCGCCTCCGAGGAGGCGCTGAACGTTGCCATCTCCACCGTGGCCCACGCCCCGGGTGAGGACACCCGCGCCTTCAACGAGGCCCGTCAGGTCCTGTCCTGCATGCACCACCATTTGGGTATTCCCGGCACTCAATTCCTCACCGTGGACGAGCTGGGCGCCGGCCGTCTGCTCTTGTCCTCCACCGACCCGACTGATGCCTTGCGCTACGCGCATGACGCACTTGGCCCGCTCCTGGCGTCGGACAGCGCCAAAACCCGGGAGTTGTTGACCACGCTCAGCGTCTTCTTGGATGCCGGGTGGAGCGTTCGACGCGCCGCGCGACTTCTCGGGGTACACGCCAACACCATCCGCTATCGCACCGCCAGAATCGAGCAGCTGACCGGCCTCGACGTCGCCACCGATGCACACGCCCAGCTCACTGCCCAGCTCGCACTCCTCATTCTGCGGATGAATGGTCTACTCCCCCCGGCATCCGCGATGACAGATCACCTCACGGAAACCAGCGATCAGAACGACGCCAACGACGCCAACGACGCGGACGACGCGGACGACGCGGAAGTGGAATAGCAACTCTGAGGTTGGCGGTTTCAGACGTTCCCGCGTGCTGGGACGCACTGCGATCTGCGCTGATCAGTGACCTTCGTGGGCGCCCTACGAGGCCAAGGATCCACGCAGGACCTGTTGCGGCTAGTGAGTCTGATGATGTTTGGTCATATCCAGGGAGAAGTCGTACGTCCCAGTCGATGGAGTTGTTGCAGCCTGGGACCGCGCCGCGACGTTGGAATCTCAACTTTTCAGCTCCCACGAAGGTAGCCAGGGGCGAAGAAGTGGCCCGACGATGGTTCTACCTGGGCCGCGGCGGTGTCTGCCTCTGCGGCGATAGGTCGCCCAGGGTTCGCTGCCATGATCCGAGGCGGCATTTTGTGTATCCCTACAAAGAGGCGTGCAGTGGTCGTTCCACAGTCACCAGCCCGACTGCCGATCGACGCAGGTGATGCGTGGGTTCCAGGGGCTGCAGGATGCCGGTGGTGGCGCGGGCTCCCTTTGACGACCCGGTAGTAATGCTCGTTCCCTCCCCGAGCTCCTGATCCGTCACGGCAAATCAGTCATATCGACCCGCTCGGGGCCGTCGTACTCCCAGGACGCAGACCGCTGCCCGAAGTCTCTCGGGGAAGCCACCGCATGAAAGTCGCCTGATGATCGGACCCCGTGAGGCAGCTGCCGAGTGGTGCCGTCGGCGAGGTTCGTCTGTCGGGGTCGAACCAGCAGCCCCGCTCAACCAGCCAGACCATACCGGTGCCGGGGCCGCGGGTCCCGTTCCGGCAGAGGCGTCGCCTTCTCCGCAGGTCGACGCCCCCCAGATCGATCCGGATCCCGCACTTATCGCCGCGGGAGCCCAGCGGAGCCGTTCCTCGGACGCTTCTGTATTAGTGCACAAACTTGTGCTGGGCACGAGGATGACCGGTTCTGAGATGCGTGTCACAGTGGCTCATGACCGTTCCCCTCCAGCGAGTCGTCACTGGCGTCACCACCGAAGACATGCGCCTTTCGGTGGGCGGCCGGGTCCAGGACGAGTCCGACCCGGCTGGCACCCACGGCAGCGCGCCGGCCACCTTGCCCACCTAATCCTCGACGCCAGTTCGTCGATCTAGATAGACCGCCGATGCCGGCGCACCCAGCAACACACAACCTGAAAGATCGAAGGGACCACCCGTTATGCCATTGCAGACCCTGTCCGACGTGGACGCCGTCGTCATCGGCGCAGGCTTCGCCGGCCTGCGCACAATCCACTCCCTGCGCAAGCTCGGCCTGTCCATGCAAGTGTTCGAGGCCGGTACCGATGTCGGCGGAACCTGGTACTGGAACCGGTACCCCGGCGCGCGGACCGACACCGAGAGCTGGGCCTACTGCCTCTCCTTCGACCGTGAGGGCTGGGAGCAATGGGACTTCCGTGAGCGTTTCTCCGCGCAGCCCGACACGCTCGACTACCTTCGCCATGTCGCCGACAAGCACGACATGCGCAAGCACATCCGGTTCAACACGCAGGTCACGGGCGCGACCTTCGACGAGAACACGAACCGTTGGACCGTGGTCACCAAGGACGGCCTCGAGGTCAGCTGCCGGTGGTTGATCACCGGCCTCGGGTGGCTGGGCGTCGCCTTCAAGCCCCCCTTCCCTGGAGCCGACTCCTTCCAGGGCGAGTACTATTCGACGTCCCAGTGGCCCCACGAGCCTGTTGACCTGGCCGGCAAGCGGGTCGGCGTCATCGGTACCGGCGCCACCGGGGTCCAGGTCATCCAGAGTGTCGCGCACGTCGCCGAGCATCTGACGGTCTTCCAGCGCACCCCCAACTTCGTGGTGCCCACACGCAACCATGCGTTGTCGCCCGAGCAGAAGGCCGAGCTCAGTCGCGACTACGAGAGTGTCTGGGACAAGGCGTTCAAGCACGTCTTCGGCTTCCCGATGGAATCTCCGCAGCGGCTTGGTTCCGAGCTCAGCGACGAGGAGCTGGAGAAGGTCTTCGAGGCCGGTTGGGAGGCCGGCGGTTTCCGATTCATCTTCGAGACTGTCGACGACCTGTTGGTAGACCAGCGCGTCAACGACGCGGCCGCGGAGTTCGTCCGCCGCAAGATCCGGACCATCGTGAAGGATCCGCACACCGCCGAGCTGCTCTGCCCCACGACCCACCCGATCGGCGGCAAGCGCCCACCGCTGGGAACCTTCTACTACGAGACGTACAACCGTCCGAACGTATCTCTGGTGAGTGTGCGGGAGGATCCGATCCACGAGATCACCGCGACCGGTCTACGTACCGTGAGCGGCGCCGAGTACGAGCTTGACGTGATCATCTACGCAACCGGATTCGACGCCATCACCGGCCCCCTGGCCAACCTGGACATCCGCGGAGTCGGAGGTCGCACGATCGCGGAGCAGTGGGCAGATGGGGCCAAGATGTTGCTCGGTCTGTCCGCGGCCGGCTTCCCGAACCTGTTCACCATCCTGGGACCTCAGGCGCCTTTCGCCAGCCACCCACCGGTCATCGAGACGCAGGTCGAGCTCATCGAAAAGATCCTCGAACGCGCCCTGGCCGAGAAGGCCACCCGTGTCGAGGCCACTCCGGAGGGTGTCGAGGCCTGGTCGGACCAGTGCGACATGGTCCTCAAGGCGACGTTGCTCGAGCAGGGCCTGGGTGATCGGCCGTGGTTCCTGGGCGCGAACGTACCCGGAAAGAAGCCGAGCACCTTGTGCTACCTGGGCGGCTTGGGCAACTACGTCGCAGCGGTGAAGCAGGAGGTGGAGAGCGGGTTCTCGAGCTACGTGCTTGATGCGGCGCACGCTCTTGCCTAGCTGACATCGGCGCGTTTTTCAGGGCCCGCTCGTTCAAGAGGACGAGCGGGCCCTCAAAGCGCGATGATCCGAACGGGAAAGGAATCGATGTGGGACCCCTGCACGGACTGCGGGTACTCGAGCTCGGGGGCCGAGGTCCGGTGCGTTTCAGCGGAATGCTGCTGGCCGATCTCGGCGCCGAGGTGATCAGCATCTGCCGCCCTCGGCCCGCCGATGACATCACACCGTCAGGAGACGTCGGGATCGGGCGGGGCCGGCGGAGAGTGAGTCTCGATCTGCGCACCCGTGCGGGCCGGCGGGCCGCGCTCGCGATCGCGAGCCGGGTCGATGCCGTCATCGAGGGCTTCTTACCCGAAGTCACTGAGAGCCTCGGAGTGGGACCCGCCGACTGTATGGCCGCAAATCCCCGGCTGGTCTACGGACGCATCACCGGTTGGGGGCAGACCGGGCCCTTGGCGAACCAGCCCGGCCACGACATCAACTTCCTCGCCGTCTCCGGCGTTCTCGCCCACCTCGGACGCGCCGACACCGTGCCGGCACCCCCGATGAACTTGCTCGCCGACGGTGGGGGCGCAATGCTGCTCACGCTCGGAGTGACCGCTGCCGTGCTGGAGGCCCGCGAGTCCGGCATGGGACAGGTGGTCGACACCTCGATGCTCGAGGGCCACGCGCTGCTGAGCACCATGAGTCACGAGATGCGCAACGAGGGCCGGTGGAACGACGACCGAGGTTCGAACCTCAACGACTCCGGCGCCCCGTTCTACGACGTATACCCAACATCTGACGGCCACCTTGTCGCGGTCGGAGCCGTGGAGGAGAAGTACTGGAAGTCCCTACTGGCGCTGCTCGAAATTCGAGACGACGGGCCGGATCGGTGGGATCGTGCCACCTGGCCCTGGTGGCGTGAACGACTCGGGGCCGTCTTCGCCCAGCGCACGCAATCCGAGTGGTCCGAGCACCCAGAGGCCGCTGGTGCCTGCCTCTCCCCGGTGTTGACGGGGACGGAGGCCGCGGACCATCCGCACAACCGGGAACGCGGAATCTTCACCCGAGCCGGCGACGATCTCCTTCCCTCGCCGGCGCCCCGGTTCAGCCGAACGACGCTTCGGCCGCTGGGCACCAGCGCGTGGGGAAGCGACCAAACGCGCCAGGTGCTCGCCGAGCTCGAGATCGACGAGACAGGCATCCTCGACGATCCGTCGGGCGGTGGCCGGAACGGCCTTGAACCGGCCCAGTAGCGTTCGCCCTAGCCACTGACCGGGAACGCCCTCCGGGCCCTCATGTAGTCGCGATTGCCGGGTCCTGATCGGCAAGCGAGCCAGTGATGCCCCGCTGAAAACGTTAATGAGGAGCGATTTCAGGAGCCTCGAGCAAACTGCGAGCGCATCTCGGGATGTGGGGCCGGCCTCCTCCCGCAGGGGTGCTCGTCCGCCAGATCATCGTCAACAGCACCTGCTGCATCCCGATCGGGCTGATCGTAACTTCTGTCGCCTCCCGCCCCAGGGATCGATGCGCACACCTCGCCAGTCGAACCAGTCCGGCCCGCACCATCCGCAATACGCTTGAACGTCAGCTCTCCCCCCGATCGCCGGGTCTGTGCGATTGCTCACCGATACCGCCGAATGGGCAGGTGAACTGCAAATCTCCCGGCCGACACGCGGCCAATGTCGCCGGCGGACAGTCGCGATCGGTGGGGAGCTGCGCCGCCGCTCGGTGAACCGAGTCGGGAGGGCTCGCGAACAGCAACGAGGCAGACCACCCGCCCACTCGCCTAGACCGACACCCAACGACCGGCCACTGCCTGGACGTCGTTGCTGGCCCCCTTCAGAGCGTCATGTGACTCGATGACACGCCACGGTGCTGTTGAGACGACACGGTGCTGTTGAGACGACACGCCCGCAGTATCGGGCAGGCACCCCACTCGACGGCCTTCGGCCAGACCATCGACCCGTCGAGTACGAGGGGTGTCGTGTCCCCGCGAAAAAGGGGCCAGGAGTTCAAGATCGGCTGACTACGCGTCGCCGGGCCGGGCGGAATTCGTTCCGGCCCGGCCCTGTGGACTGTGTCAGCTCGCTGCTGCGGCGATCGCCTCGGCGATCTCGGCCGGTTTGGTGAACATCGGTCCGTGTCCCGCGTCCACCTTGACGACAGTGTCGACGTGGCGTGCGAACTCGTGCTGCAAGGCGACGGAGAACATCTTGTCCTGGAGCGTGATCACGTAGGTGGTGGGGTGTTGCTGCCAGCCGAGCCCAGTGGCGCTCTCGCCGAGCGTGCCGAGCGCGTGTGGTCCCATCTTGTCCAATATGTGGGCGACTTGCTCGTCTGGGGCGTCGTTGAACATGGTCTCCCGTGCTGCCTCCCGCGCGAGGGTGGCGGTGCCGTCCTCCCGTGGCTCGAGCGCTGCCGCGAGATCACCCTGTGGCTCCGGGTCGCGGCTCAGGAGGTCGCTTACGGATTCGCCGGTCTGGGGCAGAGCTGCACAGACGTAGACGAGATGTGCCACGGCGTCGTTGTCCGCGGCGGCACGGGTAATTACGGCCCCACCGTACGAGTGGCCGACCAAGACGGCCGGCTCGTCGAAATCCTTCAGCGCGTCGCGGACTGCCTGGGCATCTCGCTCGAGCGTTCCGTCCGGACCGCGGCTCGTCAGATTTACGGTGTCTACCCGTATGCCGTGTTGTTCGAGTTCGGCGATCACTTTGTCCCATGCCCATGCTCCGGTGAAGGCACCGTGCACGAGAAGTACGGGCTTGGCCATACGTTCCACCTCAGTTCGCGTTACGCCGGGTGGCCGCATCAAACAGCCGCCGGCAGTTGGTTACTTGATCGCCCGTCCTTGTTGCTGGCCCAGTTCATGCGTGTGAACTGGCCCGCCGGGCACGTCTTCCTTGAATGGGAACGAGTTCGGTCACGGAGCCTACTGCCCGGTGTTCGGGTTACGCGGTGCGGACATGTCGGCGGCGATGTCGCGGCCGATGATTTCCTTCATGATTTCGGTGGTGCCGCCGTAGATGGTGTGGACGCGGGTGTCGACGTAGGCGCGGCCGATGGGATATTCCAGCATGTAGCCGTAGCCGCCGTGCAATTGCACACACCGATCGACGACACGTTTCTGTAATTCGCTGGCCCACCATTTGGCCTTGGCGGCGTCGACGGCGGTCAGCTCCCCGGCATTGAGGGCCAGAACGCACCGGTCGATATGCGACTGGGTGACTTCAATTTCGGTGAGCATCTCGGCGAGAGCGAAGCGAGTGTTCTGCAGGTCGCCGATCGGTGCGCCGAACGCGGTGCGCTCGAACACGTAGTTCTTGGTCCATTCGTAGGCGGCGCGTGCGCCGGTGATCGATGCGACGGCGATGGAGGTCCGTTCGAGTGGAAGGTGCTCCATCAGGTGGAGGAAGCCGCGGCCTTCGGCGCCGAGCAGGTTCGATCCTGGTACCCGCACCTGGTCGAAGGACAGTTCGGCGGTGTCCTGGCCGGCCAGGCCGATCTTGTGCAGTTTGCGTCCTCGGGTAAAGCCGGGCATGTCGCGTTCGACGACGAGCAGGGAGAAGCCGCGGGCGCCGGCACCGGGGTCGGTGCGGGCGACGACGATCACCACGTCGGCGTGGATGCCGTTGGTGATGAAGGTTTTCTGTCCGGTGAGGATCCAGTCGTCACCGTCGCGGACGGCGGTGGTCTTGATTCCTTGCAGGTCCGATCCGGTGCCGGGTTCGGTCATCGCGATCGCCCCGATGAGTTCGCCGGCGGCCATGCCGGGCAGCCAGCGCTGCTTCTGATCGTCGGTACTGAGATCGATGATGTACGGAAGTGCGACGTCGTCCTGCAGGCTCATACCCGCACCGAAGGAGGTGGTACCGGTGCGGGCGATCTCTTCGGCGACGACGTTGCGGAATCGGTAGTCGGTCACGCCGGAACCGCCGTATGCCTCGGGGATGGCGAGGCCGACGATCCCGGACTTGCCGGCGGCGAGCCAGGCGGAGCGGTCGATGAGCCGCTCGGTCTCCCACCGCTCGTAGTGTGGTTCGACCTCGCGGGCGAGGAATTCGCGCACCGTCTCCCGGTACGCCTGGTGGTCTTCTTCGAAGAAGGTGCGCTGCATCGTTGTTGTTCCGACTTTTCGTTTCAGAGGCGTTCGATGATGGTGGCGTTGGCCATGCCGGCGCCTTCGCACATGGTCTGCAGGCCGTAGCGGCCACCGGTGGACTCGAGGTGGTTGATCAGCGTGGTCAGCAACCGGGTGCCGGACGAGCCGAGGGCGTGTCCGAGGGCGATCGCGCCACCTCGGGGGTTCATCCGGGCCGGGTCGGCCCCGAACTCGTGCGCCCACATCAACGGCACCGGCGCGAAGCCTCGTTGACTTCGAAGGCGTCGATGTCGTCGATGCCCAGCCCGGACCTGGCCAGCACCTTGCGGGTGGCGGGAGTGGGGGCGGTGAGCATGAACAGCGGATCGTCCCCGGCGACGGCGAAGGAATGGAACCGCGCCCGGGGAGTCAGGCCCAGTTTGGCCGCGGCTTCCTCGCTCATGATCAGCACCGCTGACGCCCCGTCGGTCAGCGGCGACGAATTGCCCGGGGTGATCAGCCACTGCGCCTCGGGGAACCGGGCGGCGTACTCGTCGGTGCGGAACGACGGCTCGAGGCCGGACAACCCGGCTGCGGTGGTCGCGGCGCGTACCGTCTCGTCGTCGGTGTGTTCGACGACGTTGCCGTTGTCGTTGTGTACCGCTATGGGCACGATCTCATTGGCGAAAAATCCGGCCGCGGCCGCGGCGGCGGCCCGGCGGTGGGATTCGGCCGAGAACACATCGAGGGCCTCGCGGTCGAACTTCCACTTGGCCGCGATCAGCTCGGCGGAGATGCCCTGATGGACCAGGCCTTGCCGGTAGCGGGTGGCGATGCCCGGTCCGGCAGTGTCCTGACCGATCGACGCGGCGCCCAACGGGATGCGGCTCATCGATTCCACCCCGCAGGCGATGACGATGTCGTACGCGCCGGCGATGACGCCCTGCGCCGCGAAATGCGCGGCCTGCTGGCTCGACCCGCACTGGCGGTCGACGGTCGTCGCGGGCACCGACTCCGGGAACCCGGCCGCCAGCAGCGCAGAGCGGGAGATGTTCAGCGCCTGTTCTCCGACCTGGGAGACGCAGCCGCCGATGACATCGTCGACCAGAACCGGGTCGAGGTTGTTGCGGTCGACCAACGGCGCGCAGCACGTGGGCGAGCAGGTCGACGGGGTGGGTGCCGGACAGGGCACCACCCGGCTTGCCCTTGCCGGAGGCGAGGCGGACGGCATCGATGATCACCGCGTTGGTCATGAGTTGAACTTCTTTCGGTTGCAGGGGAAGCGGTCGGTGCCCGGAGGGGGGCTGGCATGGGCGCCGACCGCCTCGAGGTCAATGGCCTCCTGGGGCCGCTTCTCGGCACAACTGGTACTAGGCCGGTGGTGCGAAGTGTGGTGGCAGCGAACCCAGGTACTCGAGGCAATCACCGAAGGTGAGAGTGATGTTCCTTGTGTAGCAGGGTATTAGCGCGGTTCCCTCGGCGGGCGCTTGGCAGAATTGGACAGTCCCACAAGCACCACCACGATGACGTGGACCCGTGTTCGGTGAGGATGCCGTCAGACTCCGCTGCTGCCGCCGTCGACGAAGAACAGTGCACCCGTCGAAAAGGCGGAGGCGTCGGAGAGTAGCCAGGCAGCCTGCTCGGCGATGTCGATCGAGTTCCCGACATGTCCGATCGGTTGACCCTCTGCCAATGACTTCGCCAGCACCGGATCGTGCAGCACCGAGTCGAGCATCGGGGTGGCGATGGTGCCGGGCAGGATGACGTTGACCCGGATGCCTTGGGAGGCGTAGTCCAGGGAGGCGGCGCGGGTGAGTCCTACGACGCCGTGTTTGCTCGACACGTACGCCGGCATCCCGGGAACCGCCTTGTACCCTGCCAGCGATGCGGTGTTGACGATTGACCCGCCGCCGTGCTCGAGCAGGTATCCGATTTCGTGCTTGAGGCAGAAGAAGACACCGGTCAGATTGATGCCGAGGGTGCGGTACCAGTCTTCGGCGCGGGTCTCGTGAAGTGGTGACTGCGGCCCGATTCCGGCGTTGTTGAACGCGCCGTGCAGGCCACCGAATTTCTCGACCGTGGTGTGCACCAGGGCCTCAACCTCTTCTTCGACGGAGACGTCGGTGCGCAGGTATTCGGCCCGGCCGCCGTCGGATTTGATCTGCTCCGCGGTCTCTTTCGCGTTCTGCTCGTTGATGTCGGCGACCATCACGTTTGCACCACGCGCAGCGAACAGCTCTGCACTGGCGCGGCCGATACCGCTGCCGGCTCCGGTGACGATCAGCGATCTGTCCGTCAGATCGAGCGACTTGTAAGGGTTGGTAGGCACAACAATCTCCTAGGTATCCCGGATGCCCGGGCGGGGGGATCTGTTTCGGCGGCAATGTTGAGGTCCAGCCGACTCCTACTTGTCGACGTCGAGGATTATGTAGGCGAGGGTCGCCGGCTGGTCGCTTCGATTGCGCCAGGCGTGGCGTGCGCCGTTCTGCACGATCGTCGCCCCGGTGGGAAGGTGGACCTCGGCCCCGTCGTCGAGTTCGAGGTAGAGCTCACCTTCGACGACGATCGAGTAGTCGACCGTTTTGGTCTGATGCATACCTGGGGCGTCGGGCTCGAAGACGCCGACCAGGCCGGGAAGCTTGGCTTCGGCCTCTGTGGCCCACTCGGAAAGCTCCTCTTCCGTGGGCGCAGGGGCGTCCGGCTCTGCCGCGGACTCGGGGGGGAAACGGAGCAACCCGAACCGGGTGCCCCCCGGGCCGGGGAAGAAGGTCTTGTTGTCCGGTTGCGGGGAGACAACGGGACTCTCGAGGGCTCCCTCGGTGCCCCAGATCGCGAAGAACTGGGCGCCGGGCATCATCGCCAACTCGACGGGTGCAACATCGGACGCTTCGTAGGCGACCGACTTGCCATTGGAATCGATACCGGTGACCACGCGTTTGATTGAAAGGCTCATGTGACGACAGTCTCATAACGCTCTCGTTTGGCGCGGGGCCCGTGAGACGAAATTTTGTACCCTTATCCAACTTGACGAGGACACCGTGTCGTCAGGCCTGACTGCCGAAAGGCCAGCAGCGGCGAGGAGTACCCACGGCGCTCGCCTCCGTCCTCGACTGTCCGCCCATCCACGCCCGCATCTCGCCACCCACCAGGGTCGATGACTATTTGTGCCGATGTCCAATGTTTTGGACGTTAACGGCCACGGGTCCGCACTCATCCGTGTGATGCTCGAAACACGAGCCGGCCACGTCCCAGCCGCGGGTAGTCCGAGCCGCGGATAGAAGTGGTGGCCCCCAGCCACATGATCTGGAGAAAATTGTGCCTACTTCGACTACTAAATTCGACCCGACGGATCCTGCGACCCTCCGTGACCCGTATGACACCTTCGCCCGGATGCGGGCCGAGGCCCCCGTGCACTGGAGCGCGGAGCTGTCGGCCTGGTTGGCGGTGGACGCGGCGTCCGTTCAGACGGTGTTGACGACACCGGCGGTGTTCTCGGCGAACCGTTTGGTGCCGGTCTTCGATCGGCTCAAGGAAAAGGATCAGGCCTCCGCCGCCGACGTCATGCGGTGGTTGTCGATCTGGATGGTGTTCCAGGACCCGCCGAACCATACCCGTCTGCGCCGCCATCTGGCGGAGGTGATCAACCCGAATATGACGAAGACCCTTCGCGAGCCGATCGTGGAAATCACCACGGAATTGCTCGACGGTCTCCCGAAGAACGAGTCGTTCGACTTCTACACCGACTTTGGCCTGCAGCTGCCCGGATATGTCGTGATGGATCTGCTCGGCGTCCCGCGGGAGCGGCTGCCGGAGGTCAAGCAGTGGTCGGACGAGATGATGTTGTTCATCGGCAGTGCCCGATCGGTGGAGAACAAGTACGGCCGGGCCCGCCACGGCGCATTGTCGATGGCGGAGTTGTTCCGCGAGTTGATTGCGGACCGGAAGGCGGCGCCGCAGGATGATGTGCTCACCCGCATGATCACCAGCGAAATCGATGGCGAGACACTGACCGAGGACGAACTGGTCGCCTCGATGATGATGATCGGCAATGGCGCCCAGGAGACCACCGCCCACTTGATCGGCAATGCCCTCCTGGCGTTGCAGGAGCACCCGGAAACCCTGGCTGAATTGCGCGCAGATCCGGCCAAGGTGACACCGGGGGCAATCGAGGAATTCCTGCGCTACGACGGTCCGGTGCTCTCGACAGCCCGGATCGTTGCCGAGGACACCGAGCTGGGTGGACAGCACCTGGCCGAGGGCGACCGCATTTTCGCGATCCTTGCCGCCGCCAACCGTGACCCTGCCGTGTTCGATCGACCCGACGAACTCGATCTTCAGCGTCGCCCGAATGCCCATGTTGCGTTCTCCAAGGGCGCACACTTCTGCCTCGGAGCCCCCGTCGCCCGGCTCGAGGCGCAGATCGCCCTGACGGAAATCGTGCGGCGCTTCCCGGACTACCGGATCAGTGAGCCGGTCGAGGAGATCGCCTGGAGTAACTCGATGGTCACCCGTGGCCCCACCCGGCTCCCGGTGAAGTTGAGCTGATCCATGGAGCACCTCGACGAGCAGTTTCCCCTTGCACCACTCGACGATCACCTCATTCATCAGACCCCGGATCCGATCAGGGTGGCCTACTCCTCGGACCCACGGTTCTACGAGCGATACTGGAACGTCTTCCACGACGAGGTGGGTGATCTGCTGATCGCTGCGGGGGGAACCTTCTACCCGAACCTCGACTTGGCGGAGGCGTATGCGATCGTCAATTATCGCGGCATCCACCGGTCCATCCGTGCGTTCCGGCCACTCGGCGTCGACCGCATGGACCTGCAAGTCGGTCCGATCCGGCCGTCTATCGTCGAGGGGCTTCGACGATGGCGCCATGTACTTGCACCCAACGACTGGGACATCTCCTACGACCTGGACTGGGTCGACCGCAAGCGGCAGGTCTACAGCGCCGCCTACGGATCTTTGAAATCAGCAACGCCCGCGGGTTCCCAGAAGCACGTGACCGCGGGTTTCGAAGGCTTCGGCGACGTGACCGGGTGGGTGCAGATCGGCGACGCCCGAGTCGAATGGCCGGAAGGTGCCGCGCGCGGAACCCGGGACCGGCATTGGGGTATCGGGCGTGGTGTCGGCGGACCCGGAATGCATCCGGGCCGCACAGTGAAGGCCGGCTGGAAGGGCGGGAACTGGATCTGGTTCGACGACTTCGCGATCTGGGGTCGCACCGTCCTCTACGACTTCGGTGATCCCCGCCCGGGAGCGGGAAGGGTGGTCAACGTCGAACGCCGGCTCCGGTTCGAGGAAGACACCAAAATCTTCACCGAGGGCGTGATCGACTACACCTTCGACACCGGTGAGCAGCGGCAAGTGCACTTCGAACGGTTGGGTTTCCAGACCGCGTACATGAAGTGCGGCCTCTACGGTGGGAGCCCGGAAACGGGTCTGCATCACGGCGAATACTTCGGAGAGCCGATGGTGGAAGGCGACGAATTCGACGTGCGGGAGGCCTCCGTGCGTTCGAAGCTCAGCGGTCTCAACGAGCACCATTGCCGCATCACCTGTGAGGACCGCACCACCACGGGGATCTTGCAACCATTGGAACCGGACGCCTACGAGTCCTGCGCCCGCGGTGAGCGCGGGTGGGCCTTCCTCTGATCCCCGGTGTGCCGATCAGAGGGACCCAGCCGACGAACCGGATCTTGGACTTGTGCACAAAGGATAGAGGTGACTAGTCCAAGAAATTTCGCCTTCGTTCCCTAGTGTGGCTATCACCACAGTGTGACTCCCGCACCCGGTGCATGTGTCGCGGCCGCAGGGCACCACACGCACCGACCTCCCAATCCGCATGAAGCGCTACCACCGCACAGGAGAGCACCCCATGACCCTCGAGTACGACTTTCCCCTGATGTGTCCGGACGTGATCAGCCACAACGGTCGCGTCTTCACAGATCAGACTGCGTTGGTGTGCGGGGACACCCGGATGACCTGGCGTGAGGTCGACGAGGCGACCAATCGGTTCGCCAACACCCTCCGGGACCTGGGACTGGGCAAGGGTGACAAAGTCGCACTCCTGATGCCCGCCTCGATCGACACCTTCATCGCGTTCTGGGGAAGCGCGAAGGCCGGGTGCGTGACCGTTCCGCTCAACGTGTTGCTCGACGGCGACTCACTGGCCCGTCTGCTCAACGATTCCGATGCCGAGATCATCTTCGTCGATTCGCAGACCGCGGCCCAGATCGAGTCCGTTCGCTCGAAGCTGACCAACATTCCCGCGGATCGGTTTTTCACCTTCGGGGCGCCCGGGACGGGATGGTCCGATATCCGGCCCCTGATCGAGGGCGCTTCACCTCAGGCGCCGCCGGTGAAGATCAAGCCGCAGGACACCATCACGATCCTCTACACCTCCGGAACCACCGGGATGCCGAAGGGCATCGAACACACCCATCTGAGCCGGATGATGTATCCCTACGGCTTCGGCATGGGGCTGCGGATCGATCGGTACTCGACCGCCATCCTGGCCACTCCGCCCTACGCGTCGGGTACCTGGATCACGATGATCCCCACGATGTACCGGGGAGGAAAAATCGTGATCTTGGAAAAGTTCACCTCGAACGCCTTCCTCGCAGCGGTCGAACGGGAACGGGGAACACACGCCTTCCTCGTGCCGACCCAGTACATCGCGTTGCTCGAGGATCCGCACTTGAACGACTTCGATGTCAGTTCGATGCAATGCCTGGTTACCTCCGGTCAGCCGATCGCCGAGAAGACCTACAACGCCATCGACCGCGCCTTCGAGAACGCCGGCGTCTACGAGGTCTACGGATTCTCGGAAGGCTTTGCCTACCTGCGCATCCCCCAGGACGCGGCCCAAGGCAAGCGGACCTCGGTCGGCAAGCCGATCATGCTCGAGGAGGTACGCATCGTCGGCGACGACGGTATTGAACTGCCCGTCGGTGAGACCGGAGAAATCGTCGCCCGGTCCATCGGCATGATGAAGGGCTACTACAACAACCCGGAGTTGACCGAAGCGGCGACCTGGTACGCACCGGACGGTCGTTCCTTCATGCGCACCGGCGACGTCGGCCACGTCGATGCAGACGGCTTCCTCTACGTCTCCGGGCGTGCGAAGGACATGATCAAGTCGGGCGGCATCAATATCTTCGCCGTGGACATCGAGCAGGTCTTCATGCGCCATCCCGACGTCCTCGAGGTCGCGGCGATCGCCAAGCCGGACCCCAAGTGGGGAGAGACTCCGATCCTGATCGCCATTCCCCGCCCCGGTGCCGCGATCACCGAGGAGGAACTGCGCGCCTGGGGTAACGACCAACTCGCGAAGTACCAACGGGTCAGTGCGGTGATATTCCGGGAGGACTTGCCGCGCGCCGTGTACGGAAAAATCCAAAAAGAAGCTCTGCGCCGTGAATTCGGTACCGGCGCACCCATCGAATACGTCGGAGGAACCGCCTGATGCCCACCCCCAACAACGCCGCGACGGCCCCGGAAACATCTCCGGTCGTCTACCCCGACTACGAAAGCCTGAAACTGGACCGGCCCGCTCCTCATGTGCTGCGGGTCCTGCTCTCCCGCGGCAAAATGAACTCGCTGAACTTCCAGATGCACAAGGACCTCGGATCCGTCTGGCGCCTGATCGACGAGGACCCAACCGTCTCAGCGGTCTTGCTGGCAGGCGAAGGCCGCGCTTTCTCCGCCGGCGGCGACTTCGACATGGTCCAGCGGATCATCGACGACTACGACTTCCGCTGCCAGATGTGGAAGGAAGGGCGCGCACTGGTGCAGAACATGCTCGACTGCACCAAACCGATCGTCTCGGCAATCAGCGGCCCCGCCGCCGGCGGCGGACTGGCCGCAGCACTACTTGCCGATGTCACAGTCGCGGGACGAACAGCGAAACTCGTCGACGGACATACCACCCTCGGCGTTGCCGCCGACGACCACGCGGTCGCGCTCTGGCCGCTGCTGTGCGGCATGGCCAAGTCCAAGTACTACCTCATGACCAGCGACGCGATCACCGGCGAGGAAGCCGAGCGCATCGGGTTGGTGTCGTTCTGCGTGGACGACGATGAGGTCGATACTCGCGCCCTCGAGATCGCGGTCCGCCTCTCCCGCGGGGCGCCCAGCGCGATCCGATTCACCAAACTTGCTCTCAACAACTGGATTCGGGCCGCGTGGCCGTCCTTCGAGGCGTCACTGGCCTTCGGAATCCTCGGCTTCACCGGCCCCGAAGCCAAAGAGGGGCTCGCAGCGCTGCAGGAAAAGCGGCCCCCCGTATTCGAGCAGCGCTCCTACATCTGATCACCGTACGACCACACCAGAAGGACGACCACACATGTCAACTCAACCTTTTACCGCTCCGCCCCGATCCAACCGGGCTCTGCAGGATCGGACCTACATCGTGACCGGAGCGGGTGGCGGCATCGGTGGCGCCGCGGTAGCCCGACTCCTGCGCGTCGGTTCGAACGTTGTCGGGGTTGATCTGAGCTCGCGACGACTGGCGGAGACGGAGGACAAAACCAAAGATCTGCCCGGGAAGCTGAAGACGATCAAGGTCGATGTGACCACCGAGTCCGGCACCCAGGACGCCGTCCATTACGCGTTATCCGAGTTCGGCTCCGTGCAAGGCATCGCCAACGTCGCCGGTGGCATGGTCAACATCAACCAGGATGTGTACGACCTGCCGTTGTCGGACATCCCACTCGACTACTTCGTCGGAACCTTCGCACTCAACGTCAACAGTGCCTTCCTGTTGTCGAAGGCAATCGAAGAACATTTCTACGACGAGGGTTACGGCAAGATCGTCAACGTCGCCTCACTGGCCGCCTTCGCCAACCGCCCCGAGCTCGGCAACGCCGCCTACAACTCGGCAAAGGCCGCCGTCGTCGGATTGACTCGCAGCTTGAGCATGTCGATGGGCCGCAAGGGCGTCCGCGCCAACTGCATCGCCCCCGGCCTGGTCCTCAGTGACCGCGTCAAGTCGTGGATCGAACCGGGCTATCACGAGCGCCACCTCGCCTACACCGCTCTCGGCGACCTGGCCACACCCGAGGATCTGGGTGAGGGAATCGCCTTCTTCCTCGAACCGCAGTCCGACGCCGTCACCGGTGAGGTCATGCGAGTCGCGGCCGGGGTGCGCTGACCATGGACGATTCGGAGATCGGCGAGCGGATCGAGGAGCTGCTGCGCGTCTCGATCACCGGCGCTCGCGACGTACGGACCGACGGCGTCGAGCGCGTCTTCGGCGGCAACGCCCGACGCGCCTGGGCATCGACGGCCCGTTGGACCGACCAATCCGGTGCCAGCCGCTCCGAATCGGTCATCATGCTCAGCCGCACGAACGGCTCACAGGTCGACGTCGACCCGAAATGGGAGTTCGGTGTTCTCAGCGCACTCGGGCACTCGGCGACTCGCGCACCACGCGCCTTCGCGCTCGACGCGGACGGCTCCGTGGTCGGGGCGCCGTCGATCCTGCTCGAGCGGATGCCTGGAAGCGCCGATCCGCTCGGTTTCCTGCGATCCGAGGACCGGGAAGGCGCCCGAAAGCTGACCCTCGACCTCGCCCGGGCCGCCGCGGAACTGCACTCCTCGGACTGGGAAGGACTCGGCCTCGGTGAAATCCTCGCATCCGGACCCACCGACTGCAGCCCACTCGCACAGATCGAATCCTGGGAGGCCCAGTTCCGGACCAACCGCATGGAGCCTCATCCAGCACTGGGATACGTATTCGGGTGGCTGCGGGAAAACCTGCCCGAGCCCACCCGGATCAGCGTGGTGCACGGGGATTTTCGCCCAGGAAACTTCCTCTACCACGACAATACCGTGGTCGCGTTGTTGGACTGGGAGATGGCGCATCTCGGTGACCCGGTCGAAGATCTCGCCTGGGCCTACCGGGCGCTGTGGAGTCCGGAAGGATTCGTCGGCCTCGAGGAATTCGTCCGATCGTACGAGGAGTTCGGCGGACCGAAGGTGACCGAACACGCGTTGCGGTTCTACCGGGTCTTCGCCGAAGTGAAGTTCGCAACCATCTCCCTGCGGGCCTCCCGCTCGTTCGCCGACGGTGTCAGCGGGAACCTCCGCTTGGCGGACCGCGCCGCGACCGTCACCGCCTCGCTCAAACGCAGCTTGAACTGGATCGCCGACGACGGGAAAGGATGGGCCTGGTGCTGAAACCCACGACCACAGAACTGCTCGGCGGGGTACGCCGCGGCTTGACCGAGGACGTGCTCCCGAAGGTGTCCGACGGGGGCGCCGCCCGCCAACTTCGGGCGGCACTGCACATCCTCGGCAGACTCGAACGCTCCTGGGACCGGATGCCCGCCTATTTGGCGGCCGACAACGACGACATTGCCGCAACCTTGAGCATCGCCCTCGCCGACGTCGCCGCCGCGACCACCGGGGCTGACTACAGCGACCTCTTTACTCGCCTGACAAAAGCAACCGGCGGTAACGGTGCGGATACACGGCAGTACCGCGTGCACGACCACAGATTGGCCATGGAAATGGCCGTCAACGAGTCCCTTCAGGGCCTCCTCGAGGACTTCGACCGCCGCTGGCGTTCAGACCAGTCGCTGGACGGAATGCTCCGCGAGCAACTCGAGCAAAAAATATTGGAACTGTACTTGCGCATGGTTGAGCGCGAAGCACAAGCGGCAGGAACCGACGATGATCACTAGCGGAAACATCAAGACCGACAGCATGTCCCAACCTCATGACGTGACCGGATTCGACGTCCTCGTCGAAATCGTGCACGAGGAATCCGACGGAGTGCGAACCTTATCCTTGGTCACGCCCGACGGCAGGCCGTTACCGGGTTGGGATCCCGGCGCACATATCGATCTGGTACTGGACGACGGACTCGAACGGCAGTACTCCCTGTGCGGACCCCGAGACGACCGGTCCCGTTGGCGGGTAGCGGTCCTCCGCGCCAGCGAGAGCCGGGGCGGCTCCGAATGGGTTCACGATCGCATCCGAGCCGGCGACCACCTCCGGGTACGGGGCCCGCGCAACAAGTTCCCGCTGAAATCCGCCCGCAAGTACCTCTTCATCGCAGGTGGAATCGGCATCACACCCCTCCTGCCGATGATCGAAGAACTCGACGCGACCCGTCCGGAAACACCGTGGACACTCGTGTACGGCGGCCGCCGCCGCGAATCCATGGCGTTTCTCACCGAACTCGGCCGCTTCGGCGACAAGGTAGAGATCTGGCCCGAAGAGGAGCGGGGCCTGATCGACCTCGACACCGTTTTGGGTACGCCGCAATTCGGGACGGCTATCTATTGCTGTGGCCCGGAACCTCTGATCAAAGCCGTCGAACGCCTTGCACGCTCATGGCCCCCCGGATCACTGCACGTGGAACGATTCCAAGCACCCGTTGCCACGGGAGCGGAGTCTGCAGGGCAGGCGACGTTCGAGGTCGTCGCAACACAGTCCGGGGTAACCGCAGAGGTACCCGCCGGGCAGACCATCGTCGACGTACTCGCCGGATACGGCATCAGCATTCCCGTCTCCTGCGGTGAAGGTGTTTGCGGAACCTGCGTGACAAAGGTGCTCGAAGGCATACCAGAGCACCGCGACGCAGTGCTCACCGAAGAGCAACGCGCCTCCGGAGAGGTCATCACCCCGTGCTGCTCCAGGTCGAAGACCCCTCGCATCGTCCTCGACGTATAGCCCTCTCCCCAGTTAGCAACAGGCCGTTTTCGTCGCGGGTTGATAACCTCTCGTGGTCGATACGTGTCGTCCCAACGAGGAAACGCGTGTAAAGCAGGTGAACTCCTGAGAGTGGCATCCTTCGAGGATCTGCTTTCCACATACTTCTCTCGTTGAGTGCTGGTTCGGCAGGAGTCAACTTCGGGCCGCTCAGGTGGCTTGCTCAATCGGTGTGCGTTAAAGCGAAGGCACAGTTCGGGTGTGGATTCTTTCCTTCATCGCCGCAAGTGCACCTGGATGCGCCGACTTCGGCACCGCAGCAAGAATAGTATTGGCCTGCTTGCGGAATCAGCAGCGCTGCTGCTCGCGGGTTTCGGGGAACACCTCGCGCAGCGCGGCCCTCCAGAACCCCAGCGCGCCGTCACCGACCGCAAGGACGGGAGCGGTCATGCCGGGGCGTCGTCAACTGCGCAGCAGGTCCGCCCACGACTCGGTGGACTTGCGGTACCCGTCGGTGAGGGCGACGAGCTCATTCCGGCCGGCCTGCGCGCGGACCCCGATCATCACCGCAGGCATAGTTTGTCCTGCTCAAGCCTCACCTTGAGGTGGATGCCATCGACCCACAGATATACGAAGTCGTGCCCAAGAGGTCCCGACCCTGGAAGGCGTTGGCCTCGTCCTGCCGCTGGGTCGTCAACCGGGTGATCGAGACCGCCGAGAGCCCGGCGCTCCGATCCGAGGAACCGCTCTTGCCCAGCTCTAGCCCCGGCCCGGAGTCGCTGGTGGAGAGCCCCGTGCAGATACAGCAGCGCAGCACCTCGTTCATCTGCGGGGATTTGCGCACCCAGGCCGGAAGGATCGCGAACGAAAATCGCTGCGCATGTCCGGGTCGATGCGCATATCGTTGCCCCGGAGGGCTTTCACAGTGGTCCCGCCCGCGGCGGTCAGGCCGTCGCGTCCGTTGGTGGTAGCCGTTGCGCACCACCAGGCGGCGACCGTTCTCGTCGACCTGATCAGCGAACTGTTCGATATAGGCGGCGACCTCCGCCTGCAGAGCGGCCGCGAGCATCTGCCGGCACCGTCGCGGACGATCTCGTCGAGCAACGACTGGCCACGGGTGGGGTTGTCGTCGTTGGACTGGTCGTGGTCGTGAGCACAGGCCCGGTTTCTTGTAGACCATCATCCGGGAAGGTACGCCCTCCCCGATCCGCAGGTATTGATCATTGCTCGGCTCCTTCCAACCCACTCCGGAAAAGGATCTGTGTAGCAGAAGGTGTCGTGCGATTCTCCTCGTGTCTGTCGGCCATTGTCGTGCCGATCGCGGTGTCATTCCGTTGGGAAGGTCAGACTCTCAGGCCGCGGCTATTCGCCGCGGCCTGAGAGCTTCACACGTTCTTGACCGGCGTCGGCGGGTGGGTGTGTGCGGTCGGCGGAGGAGCAGCTGGATGCTTGACGCTCTGCAGACGGCCGTTGAGTCGCACGGGCGATTCGTCTGATGTCCAGTCGTTCTGTAGAGACCCCCGACAATTCAGTCTGCTCTCAGGTTCACCCACCTACTGCAGTGGTGTATCGAAGGTTTCCCGAACGGCAAATGCGGCACATGCTGACACTGCGACGATGGCCATCGCATAGAACGCCGGCATCGTTGCGCCAGCGGCGCCGGCCAGCGCGGCCAGCGCGACCGGAGTGGGGCCCGAGAACAGCGTGGTCGCGATCTGCCAGCCCAACGACAATCCGGTGTACCGGTTGGCGGTAGTGAATAGCTCAGTAAGGAGCGGGAGCACCGCCGTTACATTGGCTGCCATTAGCGGCGTGACGATGACCATACCCAAGACAGCAAGAGCAATACTGCCAAGTGATACCAACAGGAAGGATGGATAGATTACGAGGACAAGCGCGATCGTCGAGGCGATCAACTGTGGGCGGCGCCCTATCTTGTCGGTCAGCCTTGCGAAGGGAACGATTGCCAGGCAGTAGACGGCCAGTCCCGAGAACGTGATGAGTTGGGCAGCGGCGGCCTCGAAAATTCCCAAATTGCTTCAAAGCTGATGGCAGATAGATGAAGTAGACGGCCAGCAAGCTTGCGTTCGTGGCCGCGAGTCCAATTGCGAGTACCACCGTCCTGTAGTCACGTTTGACAGTAGTTGCCAGCGGTTTGTTTACCGCCTTTTCTTGCGAGCTCAGCGCAGCAAAGTGCGGAGTCTCCTCAAGTTTGAATCGGATGTACAGGCCGACAAGACCAAGCGGTAAGGAGAGCAGTAAGGGGATACGCCATCCCCATGAGAGCATGGATTCCTCCGGCAGCATCCGTGTAAGGGAGAGAGCCACGATCGATCCGGTAAGAAGTGCAAGACCAGTTGTGAGAGCTATGAATCCGACGTAGAACCCACGCTTATCGGGTGGGGAGAACTCGGCAATCAGCGAGGTTGCGCCACCGTACTCGCCACCGGCTGAGATCCCCTGTAGGACACGAAGCACGGTGAGCAGTATCGGGGCGAAGAGACCGATCTGTGCATATGTCGGTAGAAGCCCGATCGCTGCGGTCGCAAGGGTCATCATCAAGATGACGACGGCAAGTACGGTTTTGCGTCCGTACTTGTCGCCAAGCGGGGAGAAGATTACCGCGCCCAGCGGACGCGCCACGTAGCTCGCAGCAAAAGCCCCGAAGGTGAGCAGTAAGCCGACGAGGGGATTGTCGGAGGGGAAGTACGCATGGGCGATGTACACAGCGACATACCCGTATACGACAAAGTCGTAATACTCCACGTATGTGCCGAAGCTTGCCGCAACAATTGCCTTCCTGGCGCTGCGGGTAACTTTGCTGCCCGCACGAGTGGTAAGCGTGCTTTCCGATACCATCTGGCTTCTCTCTGGAGTAGGGGCGTGGGGCTCGAGCCCGATACGAGCCCCACGGATGTTGATGGAGATACTTCCTGTCCGGCTCTTTTCCACGTTTCCTGTGAAGGAGAGGGGCAGGTTCCTGAGCCCGAATGTGGGCTTCTGAGACGTGATGCAGCCGGCGTTGTTTCGCTGGTGCTCCTTTGTGGTCAATGAAACATCCACCCGCTGCAGCGGTGGTGTCTGGCCGAAAGGTCCGTACGCTCTTAACAGTCGGTATGCGAATGTGCTCGGGCAGCTGATGGGTGTCGGTTGGATTTGGATGGCACTGAGAGCGCGCGGTCTTTGCGGTGGTCCCGAAGCTCGCATGTGACGATCGTCTCATTAGCGCTGAGGAGACGGCTTTTCTTGGGATGCCCCCATTGTGCGCAAGTCCAAAAACACGTGCCGGGTGTACCTTGTCGTTCCCAACCCTGCGTGCGATCGCAATGATGAACGCGGAGGTGATCGCCAAGACCTATCCCCTGGCCGCACAGCGGAACGGTGTGCGGCCAGGGGGCGGTATGGGAACCCTGTTGGCCACGGTCCCCGACGCCCACCCCAACCTGCGGGGCATCCTCGTCGATTCACCCGGGTCCCAGGGAAGCCTACGCGCGGCGCCGTCATCAAGCGGTAGCCAGTGCCGCCATTCGCGATTCTTGTTGGAGCCCCACGCTGCGCCCGCGAGCGATACGGCGTTGTCCTTCCCGTCAGAGAGTGGCCCGACGTAACAGCACTGTCCCCTCGTCGCGTAGGTACCTGACCTCGACTGCATCGGTCCATGTCACGGTTCAAAGTTGATTCCGACCGACATGAAAGGTGGAAACCGACACGCCGCCGACACGCAATCTGGAAACTGACACGGAGCCGCGAATGTCCTTTGCCCTTCGATCTGAGGCAGAACAGGCCCCTGACCATCGATACCTCAACAATGCGGCAAGCGGCGCCGTGGCGTTTCTGCCACATTGTTGAGGCAAGGGACGTCGAGCGTGCGGGGTTGTCGGCAAGAACGTGCAGGTAGCGATTGCCTTGCCTCAACTTTGTGACGGCAACCTTGCACTTGCCTCGAGTGCTGTGGCAATGCCTCAGATCCGATGGCACAGGACAAAAAAACGGACTAGAGACCCTCTCCATGGCACCGCTCCGTGTCACTCATGGTTTGTGCGCACTAGGCCACGATAATTTCAGTTATCGCAGCTAGTAAGTTGGTTATTCGCATGTCCCGCGAATACGACCACTGGTGGTAAGGCTCCTCCGCTGCCGTCGCTGCGGGTATTGACCTGCGGCCTTTACGGATTGGGGAACGCGGTGACATCTACGATGCGCAGTTCGTCGGCGGCCGAGCCGAGCGAACAGAACAGCATCTGACCTGGCTGTTCACCTCCAGCGATTGCAGGATATGCATTTCGAATGCAGAATTTGCACGGACTGAGGGGGCTGGATGGGGCGGTTGGTGTACCTACCGGCGGGCGCGGCTGGCCCGGATCCGGAAGCGTTTCTCGACGATGTGCTGTCCGGGTGGAGGCAGGCCCATTTGGCGCAGAACTTCTCGGACGACACCGTGCGTCGACGGGCCAGTTCGGTCAAGCAGATGACCGAGTTCGTCGGCACCTATCCGTGGCAGTGGTCACCGGCGGATGCGGACGACTTCTTCGGGCACCTGCGGGGAGTCCGGAATCTCGCTCATACCACGGTTCGGGCGTATCAGACGGACGTGAAATTGTTCTTCGACTACGCAAGTGACCCGTCCTACGACTGGAACGAGCATTGCGGACGGCTGTTCGGGACGGTGTTCTCACAGGTCATCACCGAGTTCAATCGGGCTCGACACGTGCAAGCCAACGACGCGCGGCCGGTGAAGCGGGCCGTTCACTCCCGTCGAGCTACAGCAGTTCTTCGATCTGGCCGACCTCGAACCGGAGCGAATCTTGCGGTCCGGCCGCAAGGGCGCCTTGACGGCGTGGCGTGATGCGGTGGGGTTCAAAACCCTCTACGGATGGGGCCTGCGCCGCAACGAAGTCCGGCACCTGCAGCTGGTCGATCTCTCCCGCAACGCCCGCGCACCGTTCTTCGGCGAATGGGGTCTGGTACGTGTGCGGCACGGCAAAGCGATGCGAGGCGCGCCCGCCAAGCAACGAACCGTGCTCACGGTGTTCGACTGGGCCGCGGAGGCACTCGCCGACTGGTGCGAACGCGGACTTCCCCGCTACGGCCATCCGATCGACACCCTGTTCCCGACCGAAAAGGGCGGCATGATCCCGACGCGCAACCTCTGGCAGCGAATGGGTTGTCTCGTCGATGAACTCGGCTTCCCACCGGGCCTGGACTTGCACTCGTTCCGACGCGCCTACGCCACCAACCTGCAAGTCGAGTACGGCTACGACGTCAGCTTCGTACAACTTATCTTGAGCCATCGGAAGGGTGTTCATGACGTGCTCCACGCACTGTCGGTGAGTGGATGTTCGCGTGGTGGAGGTGGTTATCTGCGGCTGTCCATTACGCAGATTCCCCGGAGGTCCGATGCTTGTACAGCGCGTTTTGATGCCAGACTCGTCGTTCGAGTCGTGGACGGTCCTCGACGACAGCGGGCCTGTGGCACCGATCGAGCGCTACCTGGCCTACCTCACCGACATCGAGCGGTCGCCAAACACGGTCAAGGCATACGCCCACGATCTGAAGGACTGGTTCGTGTTCCTTCAGATGCGGGGGTTGGAGTGGCGTGAGGTCCGGTTGGAGGATCTCGGCGAATTCGTGGCCTGGTTACGGCTGCCTCCGGCAGGCCGGTTCGGCGGGGTGGTTATGTTGCCCTCGGCCGAGCATTATTGCTCGGCCGGCACCGTCAATCGGAAGTTGGCGGCAATCAGTGGGCTCTACACGTTTCATGCGCGGCATGGGGTCGATCTTGGCGACCTGGTCACCGAACTGCACCCGGCTGGTCGGCGGCGTTCGGGTTGGAAGCCGTTCCTCTATCACTTGAGCAAGGGCGAGCCGGAGCGGCGGCGCACGATCAAGCTGCGCGCTCCGCGCAAGCACCCGACCATCCTGACGGTCACACAGGTGCAGGCGATCTTGGATGCGTGCACCCGGCTTCGGGATCGTCTTCTATGGGCCTTGTTGTGGGATAGTGGGATTCGGATCGGTGAAGCTTTGGGTCTGCGGCACGAGGATCTGGCTGCAGCGGAGGGCGAGCTGATGATCGTCCCGCGTGTCAATGACAACAGGGCCCGCGCGAAGTCGGGGCAACCGCGTACCATCCCGATCGGCCCGGAGGTGATCCGTCTGTATGCCGACTAACTGCACGACGAATACGGTGACCTCGACTCCGACTATGTGTTCGTCAACCTCTGGGGTGGGCCGTTCGGGCAGCCTTGGGGTTATCCGGCGGTCTACGACCTGGTGTTGCGGCTGCGCCGGATCACCGGCATCGATTTCGATCCGCATTGGTATCGGCACTTTGTCCCCGCTTAGTTCCCGTGTTGCGATTCATCTGAACGGCCGGGTAGCCCTGGGTGTTTGGGCGTTGCGCGCAGCCGTGTGGTGTTTCTACTGTGGCCACTCATGATCATGAGTTTCTTTTCGTCGCGGGGCTGGCAGTCCTGGGATGTCGAGCATCGGCCGGTGATCCCGGAGGGCATGCCGTTCCTGATCGATGACGACCTGCAGCTGGAGGACGGTCCGACAGCGCTGCGGCCGGCGGCGGTGGTGAATCGGTGGCTGCGGCAGTTACCGGCCAGTGGGGCGCCGGCGCCGAGTTCGTGGGAGAACTACGCGCGGGCGGTCAAGGAATGGGCGGAGTTCCTCGCCGAGCACGGTATCGGGTTGTTCGATTCCCGGGATCGGTTGAAGGCCGGGCTGAGTCGGTATGCCGAGCATCGGGCGGCCGGACCGGTGCAGGCGCGGTTCGCGGCGACGACGTGGGGCCAGCACGTGAGCATCCTGTCGTTGTTCTATCGGTGGGCGATCGACGAGGGTTATGCGCTGGCGGAGCCATTCACCTATCGGTCGGCACGGGCGGTCTTCGCCGGGACCGGGCGGGAGGTACGGGTGAATCTGGCGGTGCGCCGGACCCCGAAACCACACGTGACCATCAAGTATCTGGAGCCGGATTTCGTCGCGCTGTTCCGGAAGGGCTTGCGCGGCGTGGCTCCTGATGGCACGGCGGACACCGGGTTCGCGGGTCGGGAGTTGACCCGCAACGCCGCGATCGGGGACTTGGCGTTGGCGACGGGGCTGCGGTTGGGCGAGTTCACGCATCTGCTGCCGTGGGAGATCCCCGCGCTGCCGCCCGCGCCGACGGCGATTCCGATTCCGTTTCCGGTGCCGGGTGGGATCACCAAGGGCCGCAAGTTCCGCACCACGTGGATTTCCTACGAGGCCCTCGCCGGATTACACGACTACCTGCTACTGGACCGTGCGGCGTCCACTGAGGGATCGAGCTGGCGACCGCCGCGCCGGTGGGGTGATCCGCTGATGGTGACCGAGCCGGATGCGCGGGGCGGGCGGATCAACGGAGTCCGCCGGTCCTGGGAATCGCTGACCCCGCCGGAGCGGCGGCGGCTGGTGGCACCGGAGGGCGGGTCGTGTCTGCTGGCGGTCAAGGCCGGTGGCGGTCCGTTCACGGCGTGGGCGACGGTGTTCGAGCGCACCGCCGACCGGATCCGGGCCCGGTTCGAGCCGCGGTTCCCGCATGTTCATCCGCACCGGCTGCGGCATTGCTTCTCGATGCAGACTTTGGAGTATCTGGTGACCGGCTACTACCGGCAGGCGGCGAAGCTGGTGCGCGACACCGATGCCGACGCGGCGCTGGTGTTCTACCTGACCAAGGCCGACCCGTTGCTGGTGCTGCGGGACCTGTTAGGGCACTCGACCGTCCTGACCACGGAAAAATATCTGAAACGCCTTGATACGACACGGATCTACCGGCAAGCCTACGACACCGCCGGCGCGGCGGCCGGACTCATCGAGGACCGGGCTGCGCAACGGGAAGCCGATGTCGAGTTCGACGACCTCACCGAGGCGGTTCGGTGATGCCGACGATGGTAACCGAGGATCCACTTGGCCTGAGCTGCGTGTTCAGCGACGGCAGCCGAGCGAACTTCGATCTGTCGGATCTGCCGAACCCTCGGCTGGCGCGCGATCTGGCCGTCGGTCTGGTCGAGTTGATTCACCCACACGGCAGCGTCGACACCGCCGGAACGGTCGACGTCTACCTGCGGGGGCTCCGCAGGATGGTCCGCACGTTCGCCGACCGGGAGTTCACCGGCGGCGTGGGCGAGTTGCGGCGTGGGCAGCTGGCGCAGTTCTGGCTGGCGGGCCCGGCATGGGTGGAGGCGCTGACGCGGGCCTTGGTGGAGGGTTACGCCCGATCCGGCGGCAGCCTCAGCAATGAGGTGCTGGAGCTGGCGGCTGGGCGCCATTTCAACATCCAGCCGAACCGACGGCCCTTGCCGCCCTATTCGGAGGCCGAATGGCAACAACTGACTGCGGTCTGTCAGAAGGAGGTCGAGGGATCCTATGCCGCGCATCGGCGGGCGTTGGAGGCTGTCCCGCGAGGCCGGTATCCCGGCGACGGCAGCTGGACCTGGGAGAACTTCTGCTGGTTGCTGTCGAAGCTCGGACCGGTCGGCAGCTGCGAGGCCGCCGACGCCATCGGGGTGTCGATCAACGTCTTTCGCAAGCGGAGAACCAACGCTGTCTTCTACGAGGCGGCGCTGGCCGTGTTCCCGCACCTGGACGTCCTGATCGCCTACCGGCTGCTGTTCGGGATCTATTCCGGCATCGTGCCCGACGGCATCGCCGATCTGGATGTCGGTGACATCGACTGGGCCGGGGATTCGACGGTCCTGCTGTCCTACATGAAAAGGCGCACCGCCGCCGAGAGCATCATCTTGCCGCGGCCGGCGGTGCGATTGCTCGAGCAGTGGCTGGCGCACTCGGCGTTGCTGCGCAGTTTCGTCCCACCGGAGGAACGCACCAAGCTGTGGTTGGGGATGGGTCAGGTCGGCTACTCCCGCCGGATCGACGGGGTCGGCCGGGTCGCGGTGCAGCGTTGGGTGCGTCGTCACGGCATCGTCGGCGACGACGGCGAGCCGTTGAAGATCCACCGATCGCGCATCCGCACCACTCACCATGCAATGCGGGACAAGAAGTCCTGGACCGGGAACGCGCGGGCCACGATCGATCCGAACCACACCCCGTCGGTCGAGGGTGACCACTACCTGTCGGCCACGACACCCGGCCAGCGGCACGCCGTCGAGACGATCATCGAAGACGCCCAGCACGATCTGCTCCGCCGCGCTCACCCACCGACGGTGATCACCGAGGAGGACGCCGCCTCGCTCGCCGACGGCTACCCGCAGCTGATGGCGGCGATGAACATCGACGACGCCACGATCGGCGAATTGGTCGGCGGAGCACGCGACGTGTTCACCGCGGCCTGCGCCGACCAGTTGGCCGGCCTGCACGGTCCGGTCGGCAAGCCATGCCCGGCCAGGCCCTGGGTTTGCCTGCTCTGCCCGCTGGCGGTGTTCGCGCCCCGGCACGCGGTGAACCTGCTGCGGCTCAAGGCGTTCTTCTCGCGCCAATGGCAGCAGATGCCCGCCGTCCACTTCATGGCCGTCTTCGGCCCCTACGCAGCGCGGATCGACCAGATTCTCGACCGCTTCGACCCCGCCGAGCTCGCGGCCGCGGCGTCGAGGGTCTGCGACACCGACGACGAACTCCCGGTGCGCCCAGAGGAACTCACCGCATGACGATCAACACCGCAACCACAGGATCCGCCGCGAACCCGCCGTCGCCGTTCGCCAGCGCAGACGTCTGCCACGAGGCCGGTCTGACGCTGCCCGACGGCGCCGGCCGCCCGACATTCGGCGACGATCTGTGGGACTTCACCGACGTCATCGGGTTGCCGACCCAGATGGCGTTGTATCGTCGGCGATTCGATTTCACCACGATCGCCGACCCGCGCTGGCGTCTGGTCACCAAGGAACTGATCCTGGCACTGCTCGCCCCGAGCCATCCCGCCGTCGTTCCGCTGCCGCGCGCCTACCGCGCACCGCTGCATGTGAGCAGCTGCTACAGCCGTCTCTACGAAGCCGGCCGCTTCTTCGGCTGGCTCGATCGCCGAGGAATCGCCACCCTCGCGGCGATCGACACCCGGATCTGCGAGGATTATCTGGCCTTCCGGCGCTACGTCACCGACGACGACGGCACCGTGGTGGGCGAGAACAGCCCGGGTGTTCGGCGCGCGGCAGCGCAGATCATCGTCGACCTGGTCGACTACCGGACCCTGTTCACCGCCGAGCGTGTCCCGCCCGGCTTGCGGCCATGGGGCGGCGCAACCGCATCCGCTATCGCCGAAATGCCGTCCGGGAGACAAGGCAACAAGACCGCTCCCGTCCCTGATGCGGTTCTGCAGCCGATGCTGGTCGCGGCGTTGCACCTGGTGCAGATTCTCGCGCCTCACACGGTCGAATTGAACCAGCAGATCGCCGAAGCCGACCGCAGTTGGGCCGTGAAGGCCCCCGGTCTCCGCCACGGCTCGTCAGCCCTGGTCGACGACATCACAAGCCTGCTCGCCGACCACGCCGCCACCGGCACACCCTTGCCGATGCTCGAAGACCACGACATCAACCGGCGACTGACCGCTGGCTGGTCGGCCGACGACCCGCTACTGCCGGTCTCCACAGGGGCCCTGGCCAGGCGAGCCGGCTACTCCCAGTTCTCGGCCAAATGGATGCCCGCACTGCGCGAACCACTGATCGACACCCTCGACTCAGTCGGAGTGGAGAAGATCTTCGCCCGCAACGCCGCCGACGCACCCACCGCCGACGGCGCAACCACACTGCCCTGGACCCTGCCCTTGCACAGGTCCGAAGCTGTCGCCCTGATCGGCATCGTCCGCACCGCAGCCATCGTCGTCCTGGCCGCGGCATCGGGAATGCGGGCCAGCGAGTTGATGGAACTACGCGTCGGCTGCCGCCTCCCGATCGAGGAACCGATCCCCGGCCTGAAGCGCTATCGTGTCGCCAGCAAGGTCGTCAAAGGTCAACCCCTCGGCGGCACCGACGATGAATGGGTCGTCATCGAACCGGTCCACCGAGCTATCGAACTCATCGAACAACTGCACCCAGACCCCCGTGACGGTGCTCTGCTGTTGTCCCGATTCAGCTTTCGGGTCCGCTATCTGTGGTTCCGTGCCTGGGTCAACTCCCCAGCCGGCGCACGTCTCGGACTTGCGCCGATCCCCGAAGAACCGGTATCACCGCGGATGCTCAGAAGAACACTCGCCTTGGAGATGGCTTACCGACCCGGTGGTGTTCTCGCCGCAAAACTGCACCTCAAGCACATTGCGGCCGCAACCACGGAAGGCTATGCCGCTCGACCGGGCGGTGCCCAAGCCGAGTTGCTGGCCGAGGTCAACAAACACGAAGCCGACCACAAACTCCAGCTCGCGCTGGCCGAGTTCCGCAACTACCAGCAAGGCATATTACCCGCCGGGCCCGGCGCTCGAAACCTCACCGAATTCTTCGCCAGCATCGACGCCGATCTGCCCACGGAATCGACTGCGGCGCCGAAGATCCAGCGCAACGAACGCGACATCCTCAACCTGCTGTCCAAACGCGCGAAGGCGCTGCACCTGGGCCCGGCGAACTACTGCTGGTTCACCGATCCCTCCCGCGCCCTCTGCCTCAAATTGGCCGGCACCCCGACCGCGACCCGGCCGATGATCGGCATGTGTGACTCGGCGCGCTGCCCGCAGGCCACTCACCACGATGTCCACCGCCCAGTCTGGGCCGAGCACGCCGAACGCACCAAGACCTTCCTCGGCCAACTCGGCAAGACCCGCGCCACCGAGCGCACCCGTCTGCAAGCCGACCACGACCGCGCCGTCCGAGTCATCGCCGACATCGACGCAGCCGCAACCACAACCACCGCGAGCGAGGACCTGCCATGAGAATCAGTGCCGACCAACGCATCCAGAACGAGAACCGCATTCGCGCCGCCATCGACCGACTGCTGCGCGGCGAGATTCCACCCGGCGGAGGCTGCGACATCAAGACCCTCGCCGCGACGGCGGGCATCGATCGCACCGCCTTCTACGGGAGCAGGCCCTACGCGCACCTACGAGCCGAGTTCGAACACCGGCTTGCGCAGCTACAGAACAACGGCGAAACCCCCGACCCGAAGACTTCGCAGATCGAACGATTGAAAACAGAGATAGGCAAGCTCAAAGAGCGTTTGAATCAGTCCTATTCGACCATCGAGGAGCTCACAGACTTCCGAAGCCGGGCACTGGCACGGCTGGCCGCGCAACACGAAGAGATCCTCCGGCTCCGCGCCGACAAAGACCCGAAAGCCAATGTCACCCGGCTACCGACGGCACGCCAGAAAGTCAGCGGGCCATGCTGACGCATCGAGCAGTGACGTCAGTCACAGACACACAGGTCTTATCGCTACACAGGCGGTCACCAGCGTCGCGAACCCCGCGCTGGGAATCGTCCACTTCAAACGCAACACGAACCCGACCGCACACGGCCACTGCGGACACAAGGCACTCCTACGCCACCCGTCTGCTGCGCAAGAACACCCCGATCGAGGTCGTCAGCGCACTCCTTGGCCACTCTTCGATCGCGACCACCATGGACATTTATGGGCATCTGTCCGTCGAAGACGCTCGTCGGGCTTTGGAAGCGGCCGGCTTCCTGACCGGGCAGGAGGTGCGGTGGTGACCGGATCCGAGCCTACACATGCTCCGCCCGCGGCTCCAGGTTTGCTGGGCAAGCTGATGGCCGCTGTCCGGCCCGAGTTTCGGGTGGACATCCTGGTTCCCGAGCGTGGTGCGTTGGTCTTCGATACCTCGCCGTGCCGCGTGCCGGGCTGCGTCCGACAGCCGCGGACCCGAGGACTCTGCAAAGGCCACTACTACACGTGGAAAGACGCAGGCCGCCCGGACATCGACGTATTCGCCACGACGGCGTCCCCGGAAGGCCTCGGCCGCAAGGAGCTCACGGTCTGCATCGTCCCCGGCTGTCGCCACGGCGGCGCTCGCCGGGGTTTGTGCGTTCGTCACCACGGATTTTGGGAACGGTCCGGCGAGCCGGACCGTTCCGTGTGGCTGGCTACCGTTGCCCCGGTCGATGACCCCGACCACCCCGTCTGCGCATTGTCCTACTGCACCCTGTGGACCCATGGCCGCTCGCCGTTCTGCACCAACCACCGGTCCCGCTGGGAGGCGGCGCGACGTCCCGACATCGACGAGTTCATCGTGCTTTGCGAGTCCTTCGGCGACGACCGGTTCGACTTCCGACCCTTCGGTGATCGCCGACAGCTCAAGCTGGAAATGCAGTACGCGCTGCAATGTCGGCATGACGAGCGCCAGATCAAGACCCCCGCCGCCGTCGCACGGCCGGTCATCGCGCTCGCGGCTGCAAGCGGAGTGGCCTCGCTGCTGGACTGGCCGATGCCGCGGTGGATCGAGTATTTCGACGCGAACCATGCCGCGCAACACGGTCAGAACGGTCAGGTGGCGTTTTTGCGCTACGCCTACCGCTGTCTCGAGGATCTGCACTGCGGCGGCGGATGGGAGGCCGAGTTCCCGCGTGACGTGTGGGAACTTCACCGGCTCGGAGTCGAGGGCCGCAAGCGGCTGCGGTTCGACGGCATCGCGCAACCGTGGCTGCGGGAACTGGCGAAACGGTTCGCCCGTTGGCGGTTGAGCATCGGGCGCAGCCCCAACCAGACCTACATCGACGTCCGAGCGGTGACCCGCTTGGCCGGCTTCCTGGAATCGCCGTCGGTCGACGTCACCAGCTTGACCGGTGTGGACCGGGCTACGTTGGAGCGTTACCTGGCCGACCTGTCCACCGACACGCGAGCGCTGCACTCGCGCAGCCGCGACATCAGCTCGCTGGGTGCATTCTTCGACGCGATCCGCCGCCACGAGTGGGATCACAACCTGCCTGCTGGCGCTGCGTTCTACCCCGACGACTTCCCCAAGCCCGAAAAACGTCTGCCGCGAGGGCTGGCCGAGCACGTCATGGCCCAGGTCGAGCAGCCCGACAACCTCGACAGATGGAATCATCCCGAAAGCCGATTGCTCACAGTCATTCTGATGCGTTGCGGGCTGCGGATCGGCGACGCCAGCAAGGTCGCCTTCGACTGCATCGTCCGCGACGGCGACCGCGCTCCCTACCTGCACTACACCAACCGGAAGATGAAACGCGAGGCCCTCGTCCCGATCGACGAGGAAGTCGAACAGGCCATTGCCGAACAGCAGCAGCGGATCCTGCGCCGATGGCCGGACGGCAGCCCGTGGTTGTTCCCCGCCCCGCGGATGAACCCCGACGGCCGCAAACCGCTGACCACGCAGTCATACCGCGGCCAGTTGCGGGACTGGTTAGGCCGCTGCGAAGTTCGTGATGAACACGGTCGCCCGGCGCACCTGACTCCACACCAATGGCGCCACACCTTCGGCACACGGCTGATCAATCGGGACGTGCCGCAAGAGGTCGTGCAAGTCCTGCTCGACCATTCCAGCGGTGAGATGACAGCGCACTACGCCCGGCTGCACGACACCACCGTCCGCCGTCACTGGGAGGCCGCGCGCAAGGTCAACGCCCAGGGCGAGATCGTCACGATCGACCCCGACGGGCCGTTGGCCGAGGCGAACTGGGCCAAGCAGCGACTCGGCCGAGTCACCCAAGCGCTGCCCAACGGCTTCTGCGGGCTCCCCGCGGTGAAAACCTGTCCTCATGCCAATGCGTGCTTGACGTGTCCGATGTTCGTCACCACGCCGGAATTCCTGCCACAACACCGCGAGCACCGACAGCAGGTGCTGCAGATCATCTCCGCCGCCGACGCACGCGGCCAACAACGAGTGGCAGAGATGAACCAACAGGTCCTGGGCAACCTCGACAACATCATCACCACGCTGGAAACCAATTCCGACTCAGGGGAACTGGAGGCCGCCGATGCGGGCTGACAACACCCGGCACCTCATCGTCGCTGCCAGACAACGCCACGAGCTCACCAGATCCAAGGCGATCCAAGCTCTGCGGACCTTCGATACCGAAGGTCGCCCGGTCACCTTCGAGGCCGTCGCTCAGACTGCGGCGGTCTCGAGGTCCTGGCTATATGCACAACCCGACATCCGGGAAGAGATCGAACGGCTCCGCGATGCCCATCGTCGAGCGCCGGCGGCGTCGATCCCGGTTCGGCAGCGGTCCTCAGACGCCTCGCTGCTCCGCAGGCTCGAAGCCGCCCACGAGCGCAACCGCACGCTGACCGAGGAGAATCGCAAGCTCCGCGACCAACTCGCCCGTGCTCTCGGCCAGCAACGAGCCGGGTCCACTAGCGAAGCGGCATCCACCAGCACGGCCCGGAAACGTCCCAGCTCCATAACGATCGGCCCCTGCTGAAAGGATCCACCATGCACCCACCCCCGACGTCCAGGACAACGTCCACAACGAAAAACCGCAGATCGCAAGCCCGGAGATCCGATCGGCTCAAGATAATACAACTGCAACTCGGCCACGAACACGCCGCGACCACCTCGCTCTACACCCTCGCCGCACCCGACTATCGAGCGCGCGAACTCGACCGAGTCCTGACCGCGACCCTCTCACGCAGCAACGCCAGCCTCACCGGATCACCACACCCGAAGGAGCCGGAATGAAACGCGAGATCCACTACCACTGGCGCGTGCGCGAACTCATGGCCCGCGCCGGCATGAAAAACAGCCGCGACCTCGTCGGACCACTACGCGACCGAGGTATCACCCTGTCCGAATCACAGATCTACCGCATCGTCGGGCAAGAACCCGACCGGATCGCGTTCAAGGTCCTGGTCGCACTCTGCGACATCTTCGGTGTCGAAGCCGGCGACCTGATCACCTACACCGCGACCGATGCCCGCCAATCCCGCAGCAAGACCGCCAACTCCCCCGCCGACGTCCCCCTCCTCAACGCCTACCGTCCCGTCCGCGCCCGCATCATCACCGACGATGACTGATCCCCGCCCACGCGGACGACCCCGCAGCACCGGCACCCTCGAATGCGCCCGGTGCAGCAACCTCGTCCCCAAGTTCCGGGTGCACTGGCCCGACGGAGCCATCTGCGGCGCCTGCTTCACCACCGCCGCCCGCACCTACGCCCCCTGCGCGTTCTGCGGCGAACACCGCCTCGTGCCTGGAAGATCCTCCACCGGCGCCCACATCTGCCGCGACTGCGCCGGCATCACCACCAAACTCGACTGCGACCAGTGCGGCCGCGAAGCCGAACGCCTCCGCGGCGGGCACTGCGCCCGCTGCGTGCTCACCCACGACCTCGAACGCATCCTCAACCCCAGCTCACCACCGGATCTGCGGATCAAACGACTCATCACCACCCTCGCCGCCGTTCCCCGCCCAGAAAGCATCCTCACCTGGATGCGTCACCCCACCACCGCCGACCTACTCGCCCGCATCGGCAGTCGCGAACTTCACCTGTCCCACCCCGCATTCGACGCCCTACCACCATCCCGCAGCGCCGAACACCTACGCGAAATGCTCGTCCACCACCACATGCTGCCCAGCCGCGGCGACCCCCGCCTGGCCCGCTTCGAAACCTGGCTCGACCACCGACTCACAACTCTGCAACCAATGCCCGAGATTCACGCGCCCATAGAGCAATTCGCCCGCTGGCATCACCTACGACGACTGCGCGTTCCCGACACCGGTCGCAACATGGACAACGCCACCCGCACTGCCAAACAAGAGATCACCGAGGCCACCAAGTTCCTGACCTGGCTGCGCACCGAACACCACACCACCATCGCTCACCTGCGACAAGCACACCTCGACGCCTACCTCAGCGAAGGCACCACCACCCGCCACACCATCCGCAACTTCATTCAGTGGCGCCACCGCACCGGCATCGCAGCGCGATTCACCATCCGATACCGCACAGCGCGGACCACGCCCCTGGCCGCCTCCACCACGCGACTCGAACTCATCCGCACCACCATCGAAGCCGACCACATCACCCTGTCCACCCGCATCGCCGCACTCCTGTTCCTGCTCTACGGCGTCCCCGTCCGCAGGATCGCCGAACTCACCCTCGACGACATCACCACTACCCCGCCCCGACCCACCGTCAGGATCGGCACCCTCCCTGCCCCACTGCCCGAACCCCTGCTCCCCCTCTTACAACAACACCTCGACAGCCGGGCAAACCAGAAGACGACCAACCACGATTCGCACTGGCTTTTCCCCGGTACCCGCGCCGGACAACACCTCACCGAACAGACCCTGATGCAACGACTCCGAAAACTCGGCATCAACATCCAAGCCATCCGCAACGCCGCACTGCACGACCTCAGCAAAGAAATCGACGCCGCATCCCTCGCCGCCCTACTCGGCTACACCCCCAACACCATGAACATCCACGCCGCCCGCGCGGCAATCCCGATGGGCAGCTACCCCGCGATCAAACACCCCAAACGATGAGTGTCTCCCCGCCCACGAGATCGACAGAACTTGATAAGTCCCTTATCCAGTCCGTGCGGAAGATGCTTTATATCAATAGCTTTCAATCTATTCGTGCACATGAGGACACAGCAAGTTGCTGCTCGCCACCACCGCCATCGGTGCGGTCTGGGGCGCGATCTTCGGATACGCCGCGCACTGGTCCACGCGAGGTCGACGCGAGTTCTTTACCGTGCAGACCCTCGAGGCCCAGCGCCGCGACGTCTTCGTCAGGGCCGACGCCGTCGCCGACGCACACCGCTACCTAGAACCGTCCTGATGGGCCGCGGCCATTCTGCCCGGGCGCTGGATGCACGGCCGCTGCCCCTCGACGCGGGCAGCGTTGGCGGTGGCCACCGGTGTTCGCAACCTCGCCACGCGGGCACGGCGCACGCCACGGTAGCCCCATTCGGCCACGGAGGTCGCACACAAATTGTGCCCTACCGCGGTCAGGCGTCGGTGAATTCCTGGCGGGTGGGTGGGACGTCCTCGCCCGGTGCCCACAGGTCGGTGGGCACCGCCACGGTGCCGGGGCCGGCTACCTCGAAGACGAAGGTGGGGCGTTCCCCCCGAGATGTGGACACCTATTTTTATGCGGCGGTGGCCAGCGTAGCCGATCGCCGTTCGAACTCGACCGGGCAGATCTGGCCCA
>NZ_JBIRXS010000039.1:0-62426 GCF_044389235.1 Rhodococcus sp. NPDC019647
CGATTCATGTGCTTTTCCTCTTCACGCCGGGTTGTGTGTCGGACACTGCCAACCTAGGAACCGGCGAGCGGGCACCGATAGAACGAGCGCGCCCTTCACTGGTACCGGTGCGCCAACCCGCAGGCGCCGGCGAACAGTGCGCCGATTTCCTTATGTCGAGGTCCAATGGATTTCGGTTAATTCGCGCTGCGACTACTTGCCCTGAAAGTTGGCCTGGCGGCGCTCGATGAACGACTGGATTCCCTCTTGGAAGTCGTGACTGTCGAAGACGGCGCCCTTCACGTCGTCGATCGCGGCGATGGCGGCGGTCTCGCCCTGTTCGATGTATTTCAGGGCGGACGCCTTGGTGGCTCGAACGCCGAGCGGGGCATTGGCGCAGATCTCACGCGCCAGTTCGATTCCGCGCTCGATATGCTGGCCGAAAGGCACGACTTCTTGGACGAAGCCGAGCTCGAGGGCGCGCTGGGCGTCGAACTTGTCAGCCCGGAGCAGGTGGTACATCGCATTACCCCAGCCGGTCCGGGTCAGGTAACGGAAATGGGCACCGCCAAGGGGTGCGAGGCCGCGGGCGACCTCGAGCTGCTGGAACTGCGCGGTATCGGCGGCAACGACAATGTCGGCGGCGAGCATCATCTCGATGCCGACAGTCAAGGTGAGGCCCTGAACCACGGCCACGATCGGCTTGGTTGCGCGCCGCCCCAGAGCGAACGGATCGACCAGAGTCGGGTCGATGTCCGCGTCTGCTTCCGGGCCGAAGAACTTGGGCATGTCCAAGCCTGCGGTGGTGTTCTTACCGGCGGAGCGGAACACCGCAACCCACAAGGATTCGTCCTCGTCGAATGTGGTCAGATGGTCGGCGAGCTGGCGCATCATGTCCGGCGTGTAGGAGTTCAACTTGGACTCGTTCTCGACCGTGATGATCGCGATGTTGCCGTCCCTCTCGAGGGTGACCTCGCCGGGCGTGTGCTCTTGGCTCATGAAATGGCTCCTTGTCCATGGTGAGTTCGCGCCGGCCACGTGGAGGCGGCGACTAGACTGGATCGTCTAGTCGTTGGCGTCAAATGTCAACAGCGCACACGTCGACGCGATGGCGCCCGCTTCGCGGGCTTCCCGGCGTGACCGTTCGTCATTGCATACTGGCGGTGGCGCATCCATACCAGGGCGCGGCGCACTCGTCCTATGAGCCGCCGGTCGCGCATTCGTAGGTTTGTGCTCGTCCCACACCTCGCGACCCGCGCCGGACATCCAAAGATCGGGAAATCGGTCATGAAACCGGCGACGCCCGAACTGTGCCGGGACCCGTTCCGTCTCCTGCTTTCAGGGGAGGGAATGGGAGACAGGATCTCTCGAATCGAGCTGACCATCAACCGGAGGTCACGATGAAGAAGTTGCACATGCGGGCATTCGGGAAGCCGAGCACGGCTTCGGAGCTGATCGAGTCGAAGACTCCCGAACCCGGAGCAGGACAGGTGCTCGTCGCGATGGAAGCCGCCCCGATCAACCCATCCGACGTGCTTCTCATCAGGGGACTCTATGGGCATCGCCCGACCCTGCCCGCAGCCCTGGGAACCGAAGGCGTCGGTCGAATCGTCGCCGTTGGCCCTGCCGTCGATCCTGCCCGCATCGGCGAGCGGGTCCTGATCATTCCTACCCTGAAGCACGCCACGTGGCAGGACCAGATCGCGATCGACGAGGATGACGCCATCGTGGTCGATCCGGCGGCCGATGTCCTGCAGCTGGCGATGCTCGGCGTCAACCCTGTGACGGCCGACCTCCTGCTCCGTCGCTTCGTCGATGTCCCGTCGGGTGGATGGGTCGGACAGACCGGCGGTAATTCTGCTGTGGGCCGCTACGTCATCACCCTGGCCAAGCACGCCGGTTACCGCACTCTCAATGTAGTGCGCCGCCCCGAAGTCGCCGCGGAGCTGCTGGAGTTGGGTGCCGACGCAATCGTCGTCAGTGGACCGGATCTCGGTGTGCAATTGAAGAAGGCGCTCGGGGACGAGCGGATCTCACTTCTGCTGGACGCGACAGCCGGGGACGTGGTCGCGGAACTCGCTCCTTGGCTCGTCCATGGGGGCACCCTCGTCAGCTACGGAGGAATGAGCGGCGCCCCGGTCGTCGTCCGACCGGGCGACCTCATCTTCCGCGATCTTCACGTCCGGGGCTTCTGGCAGAAGGGCTGGCTCGACACAGCGCCTCTCGAGGAGTTCACCGCCGCCTATGCCAGGCTCGCCGCCCTCGTCACCGACGGCACCTTGCGGGTCCCCATCGCGGCCACCTACCCGCTCGAGAAGTATCAGGACGCCCTGATCCATGCCACCCAGGCCGACCGCGTCGGCAAGGTGCTCTTCGCGTGGTGACGGTAATGCGGCGAATTATGGTGATCCACTGTTCGAACACGACAGATGTGTCGGGATATCGGTTCAGAACCCTCGGTCGGAGCCGTCCGCCGTAGCGCTGCGCGCGCGCAGCAAACGCGTCTGGGCCGCAGCTTCGAGCTGCCGCTGATGCTCGACATGGACGACCTCGGCCGACTGCACCAGCTGCTTGACCTCTCGCGCGGCGGCGGTGTCTGCCTGCAGGAGAGTGTGAGCCATGGCCCGAGTTTCGCTTTCGAGATCGTTGACAGGCACCACGCTGTGTGCGAGGCCTAGTGAGAGCGCCTCCGCGGCAACAATATTGCGTGCAGTGACACAAATTTCGAGCGCGCGGCCGTATCCAACTTGCCGGACCAGGGGTGTCAGCCCCGTCAGGTCGGGCACCAGGCCGAGTGCGACCTCCTTCATGCAGAATGTTGCGTCGTCGGCCACCACCCGGAGATCGCACGCGAGTGCGAGTTGGAAGCCGGCACCGACTGCGTGTCCCTGGACGGCGGCGATCGAGATGAAGTTCGAGTTACGCAGGAACAGGAAGCCGTCTTGATATTCACGTATGGTGCGCGCGACGGTCATGTCGGTACCGTCGAGTAGGCCGGAAATGGTCTCGCCGTCGGCAGCCTCGTGCGGCGAGGCAGGGTCTTTCAGCATCGATCGATCCAAACCGGCCGAAAAACTACGCCCTTCAGCGCGAACGATGACAACGCGGATGTCAGTCGGCATTGTCTGCCCCAATGCGGCGAGTGCTCGCCACATTGCCGGGCTCTGTGTATTGCGTCGTTCAGGTCTGCACAGCGTGATTTCGGCTATCGGTCCGCTCTGTGTGAATCGGAGGCCTGCCGACTGCAACTCGGCCTCGGTCGGGCCTGCCATCGAAAGATGTTTCACTCCAGTCATCTTCGCTTCTCCCTGTTCGGTACGCACTGTGGGTGCTCGGCTTGCAGTCCGGGCGGAGTGAGCGGACCCAACGATCATCGACCTCGGATTCCCATTATGCAACAAGTTGCATTAAAGTTGTCGGTGGTGGTACTTTCTGCTCGATCCGCTATCAGGCTCACACTTGGCCCCCGATCGCGAGCGGTCTCTTCTTCTGCCGGATGGGTGTGTGCGTCGCCCCACCTCACGTCTCGGAAAGGACGTCATGTTCCCCGAACTGTTCGCGGTCTCAGGTAAGACGGTTCTGGTCACCGGCGGTACTCGTGGCATCGGCTACATGATCGCCGAGGGTTATCTCCGGGCCGGCGCCCGCGTGTACATCTCTTCCCGTAAAGAAGCCGCGTGTGTCGAGGCAGCGGAGCGCCTCTCGGAATTCGGTGAGGTACATGCCATCCCGTGCGACGTCACCAGCGAGGAGCAGTGTGCGGCGCTGATCGACGCCCTCGGTGCACGGGAGCCGAGCCTTGACGTGCTGGTCAACAACGCCGGTGCAACCTGGGGTGCACCGTTCGACGAGTTCCCCGACTCCGCGTGGGACAGGGTGCTCGCCGCCAACGTCAAAGCTCCTTTCACATTGACCAAGTTGGCGCGCCCGCTTCTGGAGAAGGCGTCCAACCAAGACGACCCTGCCCGCGTGATCAACATCGGCTCGATCGACGGGCTGGCAGTGCCGGGCGTCAGCAATTTCTCCTACTCGGCGTCCAAGGCCGCCATCCACCACCTCACTCGCCACATGGCCGCGGAGCTCGCGCCATCGATTCTGGTCAATGCCATTGCACCCGGGCCGTTCCCGTCGAAGATGACGGCTGCGATGTTGACGGAGGTCGGCGATCAGCTGAGAGACGCCTCCCCGGTAGGCCGGATCGGCGAGCCCTCCGACATTGCTGCGACGGCAATCTTCCTGAGTTCTCGTGCCTCGAACTACGTGGTCGGTGCGGTCATCCCGCTGGACGGCGGTTTGAGCACCACCATCGGCCTCACATTCTAGAAGGACCATTACCGTGTACACAGCACCACTTGCCCAATACGACTTCCTCTACACCGAGGTCCTCGGCACAGACATTCTCGAGACCGTGACGAACGGTGAGATCAAGGCCGCTGACGCTGCTGCAGTCCTGACTTCGGCAGCGGATTTCGCCGCCGAAAAGCTGCGTCCGCTCAATACTGTCGGTGATCGTGCTGGCAGCGTGCTCTCCGATGGTGCTGTCACGACCCCGGTCGGGTACAAGCAGGCCTACCGTTCCTTTGCCGAGGCTGGTTGGGTGGGGTTCGGCCTCGATCCCGCAATTGACGGCGGAGGTGCGCCGTTCCTGCTCTATAACGCGGTCTCGGAGTTGTGGTCCGCAGCCAATCCGGCGTTCTCGGTGTGCTGGCTGTTGTCGACCGGTGCGGCCGCGGCGTTGCACTCGGCCGCTAGCCCTGAACTGAAGGATGTGTACCTGTCAAAGGTGGTGTCCGGGCAGTGGACCGGCACGATGAACCTCACCGAGTCGGATGCTGGTACGGATTTGTCTGCGATCCGCACCATCGCCCGCCCCAATGTGGACGGTACGTGGGCGGTCACCGGGCAGAAGATCTTCATCACGTGGGGAGATCACGACCTCACCGAGAACATCGTGCATCTCGTGCTCGCCCGTACTCCGGATGCTCCCGTGGGACTGGCCGGGTTGTCGCTGTTCGTGGTTCCGAAGTTCCTCCCCGATGGCCGAGGCGGTATTGGTGAACCCAACCGCGTCACCACTCTTTCCCTGGAACACAAGCTCGGTCTTCATTCCAGTCCTACCTGTGTGCTGGATTATGCCGACGCGACAGGCTATCTCGTCGGAGACCTGCACCGTGGCCTCTCGGCGATGTTCGTCATGATGAACACCGCCCGCATCGGCATCGGACTGCAGGGCCTGGGGCTGGCGGACCTCGCCTACCAGCAGGCTCGCGACTATGCCCAGCAGCGAGTGCAGGGCACGGTGGTCGGACGACCGTCGGGTACCCCTATCGCCGAGCATCCCGACGTTGCTCGCCTGCTGACATCGATGTCGAGTTCTATCTCGGCGATGCGCGCCTTCTCGATGCAGGTCGCCGAGTGGTTCGACCGCTGGCAGCGCACCGACTCGCCCGACGCCGCGGAGCTCGCCGAATTCTGTGTGCCGATCCTCAAGGCCTGGTTCACCGAGGAAGCCGTCCGCATCGCCTCCGACGGGGTCCAGGTATACGGCGGCTTGGGTTTCATCGAAGAAGCGGGTGCGGCGCAGCACTATCGCGATGCTCGGATCATGCCGATCTACGAGGGCACTACCGCAATCCAGTCCAATGATCTGCTCGGCCGCAAGCTGATTCGCGATGGGGGAGTGACTGCGCGACGCTTGTTCGATCAGATCGACTCCAGCGTCGGATCGCTTCGGGTGATCGAGCACCCGGTGGCGGCGCGTACGGCGGAACGGCTCGATCGCGCCCTGCAGACCGTGCGTGACGCGACCGAGACACTTCTGTCTCACGCGGCGCGGAATCCTCGTGACGCCTACGCCGCCTCGGTTGATTACCTGACGATGCTGAGCCTTCTCGTCGGGGCGTGGATGCACGGCCGCATCGTCGCGGCTGCGCTCGCGCACCCCGAATTGTCCACCGCCGACCAGCAGCGCCTGACCGAGGCCGACTTCTACGGCGCCCATCATCTGAGCCGCGTTCATTCGCTGGCCGAGGCGATACGCGCAGGGGAAATCGGATGAGCGGCCGCACTTGAACAGATCCCCGGCAGCACGGAAAAGCCTCAGAATGAAGAACTCACAGAAAGCACGAATATTTATGAGCGACCTCGCGATCGATGTCTATACCTGCCAAGCGTTCGAACTGCCCGGTGGCGGTTCGTTCTCGCCCACCACCTCCACGCTGATCACCGGGCCGACCGAAGCGATCCTCGTCGACACCCAGTTCCTGGCCACCGACGTCGACGAGGTGATCGATCAGATCGAGGATTCCGGCAAGCGGCTGACCACGGTCTTCATCACCCACGGCCACTTCGACCACTACTTCGGTCTCGAGCGGCTGCTGAACCGATTTCCGGAAGCCCGCGCGGTCGCAGTACCGGCCGTGGCGAAATCCATCGCCACCAACCTCGAGAGTGATCGCGCCTACGTCCGCGATTTCTTCGGCGGGCAGGCCCTCGACAACGCCGCGGTACCCGAACCGCTCGACAACTTGGTCCTCACCGTCGATGGCACGGAAATGCTGGCCATCGAGATCGAGCAAGCCGACACCTCGCCCACCGCGATCGTCCATATCCCTACCCTGCAGACGGTGATCGCCGGAGACGTCGTCTACAACGGTGTCAATCCTATGCTGGCAATGACCAACCGGAACGACTGGCCCAGCTGGATCGCCAGCGTCGATTACCTCGCGTCGCTGAACCCCACCACGGTGGTCGCCGGACACAAGCGCCCCGAACTCGACGACCCGGCCGCGTGCATCGACGAAACGCGTGAATACCTGCAGGAATTCGTGGCCAACGTCGATGACCTCGAGAACGCACGCGAACTCGTCGCCCACATGCAGTCGCGTTTCCCGGACCATGCCAATCCCTCGACGCTGGTGGTGTCGGCGGTGACGGCATTCAAACAGAAGAAGAAAGACGCGTGACGCCGTCATCACCTGTGCATGCCAGCTGAAGACTCGACCGACTCGGTGCCTCTTACGCCTAGCGCGCTGAGATCGCCTCGGCGGACGCGTAACCACCCTCGCGTCCGCCGAATGCTGCTGCACCACCTGCGGATCGGACCCGCTCGTCGGGACATTCATCGACACCGGCGGATCTGATTCGCTCTCTATCAAAGGCCATCTCCCGCATGACCGAACACACTCCCGCCCGCAACCGCGAACAATGGGGCATCGACGAGATCGACGCGCTGGTCGATTGGCAGTTCGAGGAAGGTCGCAGGCGAGGTGACGGCCCGCGACCAAGCGAAACTGCGCCGACCAGAGACAAATTGACCGAGGTGGTTGGTGCGCTCCACTACGCGATTTCCCAAGTGTGTATGTTCGTGAACGGTGTACATCGGTTGGCGCGGACGATTCCGCTGATTGCCCAGTCTGAAGCTGCGGTAGGGGCTCGACTACACGCGCGCCGCGGACCGGGCGTCCCAGGCTCACGATAATCCTCCTTCGGGTACCCCCGTTGGGGTTACCGGGAGGTGCCCGAGAGTTCTGCCGAAAGCGTTGATCAGACCGAGGAATCGACGATGCCGGCGGCGTCGAGCAGTGTGCCGGCCGTCTCGACAGCGAGGCAGTCGAGGCGCTCTGCCTGAACGACGGAGCGGGCGCTGGCTCCGTCCAGTACGAGAGTGAGCTGTCGGGCCAGCCGGGCGGGGTCGTTCGCACCGCCGCGCTCGGCTTCCCGCTGGAAGAACGAGGTCAGCTTGTCCTTCTGCCGACGGGCCACCACACTCGCCGGATGCTCGGGCGCCTTGACTTGGACGGCCGCCGCAACGAACGGGCATCCACGAAATTCGTGTGTCCGCTCCAGGTCTTCGAATCGTTCGAAAACGTGCAGTATCCGTGCCCGGGGCGCACGGTCGTCGTCTGCCGGCAACAGCGAGCCTTGATAGTCCGGTGCCGTGCGCTCGAGCAGGCTGGCGGCGACCAGGTCATCTTTGCTGTCGAACAGCTGGTACATCGACCGCTTGGATACACCGGCCGCTCGGCACACAGCGTCGACGCCGATGTGGACGCCCTGCTCGTAGAACAGCTTCGCTGCGGCGTCGAGCAACCGGTCGCGCGAAGAGACGGCACCGGCACCCGCTGCAGACGAGGACGTTGCTGTGTTGGTCATAGGCAACAGGCTACCCCTCGAGTTGCGCTTTGAAAACCGATCTGTTTTCCTCATTGGAAACAGATCGGTTTTCGAACTGACTGGCACATGACTAGCAACAAAGGGGACACATGACTACCACGATTGGGGCACCTGCCTCAGATAGAGCAGGCCGTCGCGGCTCGCACGCCTTGCGTTGGTGGGTGCTTGTCGTGCTGGGCGTGGCTCAGCTCATGGTGACGCTCGATGCGACTGTCGTGAACATCGCGCTGCCCGCGGCCCAACAGGACCTCGGCTTCAGCGACGGTGACCGGCAGTGGGTCATCACCGGTTACGCGCTGGCATTCGGCAGCCTGCTGTTGCTCGGCGGTCGACTGGGTGACCTGTTCGGCCGGCGAAACACCTTCGTAGTCGGTCTGATCGGATTTGCGGCCGCGTCTGTCGTGGGTGGCGCGGCGGGCAACTTCGAGATCCTCGTCGCGGCACGTGTCGGCCAGGGTGTCTTCGGTGCTCTGCTGGCCCCCGCCGCGCTCTCCCTGCTCACTGTGACTTTCACTGAAAAGTCCGAAAGAGCGAAGGCCTTCGGCATTTTCAGTGCGTTGTCCGGTGCAGGCGCCGCGATCGGTCTGCTGCTCGGTGGGATGCTGACCGAATGGGCGTCCTGGCGCTGGGTGATGTTCGTGAACGTCGGATTCGCCGCCGTCGCTCTGGTTGGTGCGGTGCTGCTGCTGGCCAAGCATGTCACCACCGAGCGGCCCAAGCTCGACATTCCGGGCACCCTCGTGGTGAGCGCCGCATTGTTCGCCATCGTCTACGGATTCGCGCACGCCGAATCATCCGGCTGGACCGACCCGGTCACGCTCGGGTGCCTGATCGGCGGAGTCGTACTGCTCGCGGTGTTCGTCTGGCTGGAGGCGAGGGTCGCACATCCGCTGCTGCCCCTGCGACTGGTGCTGGACCGCACGCGCGGTGGTTCGTTCTTGGCGGTGTTCGTCATGGGCATGGGAATGTTTTCGATTTTCCTGTTCCTGACCTTCTATCTGATTGTCAGTTTGGGCTACTCGCCGATCGAGGGAGGTCTGGCGTTCCTGCCGATGGTCGCGGGCATCGTTCTCTCGTCGACCACGGTGCCGTCGCTGCTGTTGCCCAGGGTCGGTCCGAAAATTGTGATCAGCAGTAGCTTCCTGGTTTCCGCAGTCGGCATGGTGTGGCTGACGCAGCTCGAATTGGGCAGCAGCTTCGTTGCCGAAGTCCTGCCTGGCCTCGTCTTGCTGGGTATCGGCCTCGGTGGTGCGATGACCACCGCGTTCCAGGGCGCGACCGCAGGTGTGCACCACGACGATGCCGGTGTCGCCTCGGCGCTGATCAACACCAGCCAACAGGTGGGTGGCTCGATCAGTACGGCGCTACTGACTACCGTCGCCGCATCGGCGATGACCGACTACCTGACCTCGCACCAGCCCGGCCCGCTGACCGTGGCGCAGGCCCACGTTGCCAGCTATACGGCCACGTTCACATGGGGTGCCGGAATATTCGTGGCCGGTGCGGTGATCGCGGCATTCCTGGTGCCGAATGCAGCTCTGGCACCTTCACAGGGCGAATTGGTGATGGCGCACTGAGCTGTTCCGCTCGAACAGCACCACGTCCGCGTCGCGATGACGCGGACGTGGTGCTGTCTGTGTTCGGCCGCGCGAGGGAAGTTCGGGCCACGCGCTAGGCGTCGGTAGTGGGCTTACCGACTTGGCGTGAGTTCTACCGTCCGGCGGCGATCCGGGCCTTCTCGAGCGCGGCGAGAGTACGGAGCACGGTGGCGCGCTGCTTCTCGAGGTCGCTGAGGCGGGCGCGTGCCGCCAACCCGACGGGTTCGCCGATCTGGCTCATCTGGGCGTCGATCGACGTGAGCTGCTCGAGAAGTCCGGTCACCCGGGTTTCGAGCGCGGCGACGTCCACGGAGTCGGTGCGCACGGGTGCCACGGGCGGGGTGGTCGAGCTGCGGGGCGAGCTCGGGCGACTCGACGTGGACGGCGAGGACGTTCCGGAGTGGGCCGAAGTGCGAGTCTCCGAGACGACGCTGGCGGCCCGGGGGCGCAGCGCCTTACGCACGGCCGCGGGGTCGGGAAGCTCGGACAGCTTCACCTCGTTCAGTTCACGACGTGCATCGCGGGCCTTGACACGGTGTTCGCGCTCTTCGTCGTCGTCCGACTGCAGCGTGCCACCGAGGGGGCGCAGACCGTACATGCCGAGGAAGCGCCGGGCTTCGTCGATCACGGTCTCCTTCTCGCGGCAAGCGCCACAGCGAGGTTCGTTGCGGAACATCTCGACAGCATGGTCATCTCCGCACCAGACGCAAGCCCCCGGCGACCAACGCCGGACGTTTCGAATTGCACCGATATCGATAGGGCCCGAGAGAGTTTGCGCGTCGATCACGACGAGCCACAGTAGGGCACTGCGAGCCCGGGCGACACACTGCCCCTCGGGCGACCTGCGCTTCTGCGAGCGGGCGTGACGAAGATCATGTTCACCCTCGGGTGAGGGGGTGCAATCGCTGTGTGCTGCACTACTTTTCCCGACCAGTAAGTTTCATTCGCCCGCGCCGATCACCGTGGTCAGCCACTCGACAAGTGGCCGCATCTCGCGCCACGCTGCCCGCACTTCCTGCGCGGAACGCGGACTGTCGATCCAGTCGGGGGAGAGGTATTTCTTGCTCGCGGTCAGCGATTTGTGACGCATCAGTTCGAGGCGCGGGTGATCCTCGGCAACGCCACGAGGCCGCGTTTTCAGTGTGTCGCCGCCGATCTCGAATCCCGACGACTGCAGCTTCTTCACGAGCCGCACCAACTGGCGTCCCCGGCGGTCGTCGTCGACGGCGTCGCGGAACCGGGTGACTTGAACCGGCGTGTGCGAGTAGAAGCCTCCCGCGACGAACAAGCCCGATGCATCGATCTGCACGTAGAAGCCGACTCCCGGGCGCGTTTCGACGAAGCCGCCCTGATGGGTCTTGTACGGGGTCTTGTCCTTCGAGAAGCGGACGTCGCGGTAGGGGCGGAACACCTTGCCCGCGCCGAACTCGTCCTCGAGTTCGGCCAGCAACGCCGTCATGGGTGCCCGCACTACGTCGTCGTACACCGCTTTGTGCGCGGTCCAGAAGCTCTTGCTGTTGTCTGCCTCGAGATCCTCGTAGAAGTCGAGTGCAGCGATAGGTATCCCGGTGAACACGACAGAAGGCTACGCCTGTGCGCCTTTTTGGTCGTTCCCACTACCAAAAAGGCGCACAGGCGCGGAGCGCCTAGGCGTTGCCGTTGAACAGCGAGGTCACCGAGCCGTTCTCGAATACTTCCTTGATGGTGCGCGCGAGGAGCGGAGCGATCGACAGCACCGTCAGCTGCGCGAACTTCTTCGACTCGTCGATCGGGAGGGTGTTGGTGACGATGACTTCCTTGGCACCACACGCTGCGAGACGCTCGGCGGCGGGGTCGGAGAGCACACCGTGGGTGGCGGCGATGATCACATCTCCGGCACCGGCCTCCTTCAGGATCTTCACGGCGCCGGCGATGGTTCCACCGGTGTCGATCATGTCGTCGATGAGGATGCAGGTGTGGCCTTCGACCTCACCGACCACACGGTTCGACTTCACCTGGTTGGGCACCAGCGGGTCGCGGGTCTTGTGGATGAACGCCAGCGGGGCACCGCCGAGGGTGTCGGCCCACTTCTCGGCGACACGGACGCGACCGGAGTCGGGGGAGACGACGGCGATGTTCTCGGTGCCGTAGTTGCCGCGGATGTACTCGGCCAGCTGTCCCTGGGCGTGCATGTGATCGACAGGTCCGTCGAAGAAGCCCTGGATCTGATCGGTGTGGAGGTCGACCGTGATGATGCGGTCGGCGCCGGCCGTCTTGAGCAGGTCTGCGACGAGGCGAGCGGAGATGGGCTCACGTCCGCGGTGCTTCTTGTCCTGGCGGGCGTACGGGTAGAAGGGCAGCACCGCGGTGATGCGCTTGGCCGATCCACGCTTGAGCGCATCGATCATGATCAGTTGTTCCATCACCCAGGTGTTCAGCGGGGCCGGGTGGCTCTGCAGCACGAAGGCGTCGGAGCCGCGCACCGACTCTTCGAAGCGGACGAAGATCTCACCGTTCGCGAAGTCACGAGCAGTCTGCGGAGTGACCCGCACATCGAGCTCCTTCGCCACCTGCTCGGCCAGCTCCGGATGCGCGCGACCAGAAAAAAGCATGAGGTTCTTCTGGTTGTCGATCCAATTCGCGGTCACTGCTCTATGCCATCCTTTAAATCTTGCTTGTCGGTTTCGTGCAGGTCGGAACTGTGAGGATGTTCCGCGGCAGACGCCGCCTCGGCGGCGGCGGTACCTGGCCGGTTGCGTTGCACCCAGCCGTCAATATTGCGCTGCTTCCCACCGGAGACGGCGAGCGCCCCCGGGGGTACGTCGTACCGCAGCACGGTGCCGGCTCCGGTGTAGGCACCGTCACCGACCTGTACCGGAGCGACGAACATGGTGTCCGATCCCGTCCGGACATGCGACCCCACCACGGTACGGCTCTTGGCGACGCCGTCGTAATTGACGAACACACTGGACGCTCCGATGTTGCTGTGCTCGCCGATCGTGGCATCCCCGACGTACGTCAGGTGAGGAACTTTGGAATGCGCTCCGATCTCGGCGTTCTTCGTCTCGACGAAGGCGCCGAGTTTGCCGGACTCGCCGAGTACGGTGCCCGGGCGCAGGTAGGAGAAAGGGCCGACGGTGGCGCGGGCACCGATGTGTGCCTCGGTGCCATGGGTGCGAATGACGCTCGCTCCCTCGCCGACGGACACGTCGGTGAGCGTGGTGTCGGGGCCGATCACCGCATCTTCGCCCACCGTGGTGGTGCCGTGCAGCTGGACTCCGGGGTGAAGTGTGACATCGCGCCCGAGTGTGACGTCTACGTCGATCCAGGTGCTGGCCGGATCGATGACGCTGACTCCGTCGCGCATCCACCTCTCCACGGTGCGCCGATTCAGTTCGGCGGCGAGCCGCGACAGTTGCACGCGGTCGTTGGCGCCGCCTACTTTCGCGGCATCCGTCAGATGGGCGGCGACCACTGGCTTACCGGCCTCGCGGGCAATCTTCACGACATCGGTCAGGTACAGCTCGCCCTGCGCGTTGTCCGCGTTCAGCCGACCGAGGGCTGTGCGTAGGAATTCGGCGTCGAAGGCGTACACGCCGGAGTTGACCTCGGTGATCGCTGCCTGTTCCGCGGTAGCGTCCGCCTGCTCGACGATGTGGGTGATCTCGCCGTCGGACCGCCGGACGATTCGCCCGTATCCGGTGGGTTCGGGAGCGGTGAAGGTCAGCACGGTGACGGCCGTAGGTGCCGTCCCGCCGCGATGGCGCTCGAGAAGGGCCCGCAAGGTGTCGCCGTCCAGCAGTGGTACGTCGGCGGCGGTGACCAGCACGGTCCCCTGGAAGTCGGCGGGTAGCGCAGACAGGCCGCAGTCGACGGCGTGCCCGGTCCCGTTTTGCTCTTCCTGGACGGCGATGGCGATCGCGCGGCCGAGCGAGGCTTCCAGGGTGGTGACTGCGGCGCCGACACGCTCGCGATCGTGACCGACCACGGTGACGAGATGCGTGGGATCGACTTCGGCGGCCGCGTGGAGGGAGTGCGCCAGCATCGTGCGTCCCCCCAGGGTGTGCAGCACCTTGGGGATCTTCGACCGCATCCGGGTTCCTGCACCGGCGGCGAGGACGACCACGGCGGTCTGCACTGGCATGAAGCTCCCTCTGGTCGTTCTACTCTTGCTGCTCTCTGGGCGGCCGGCCCGGACAGCGCATTGCGCTTCAGGCTTCGCTCCGCCGCCAGGACTCGAACCTGAACTATCTGAACCAAAATCAGAGGTGCTGCCATTACACTACGGCGGATTGCCGCACTCGCGGGGTGTCACGCCCGTTTGCGCGAGAGAATCCTCGCATGCCGACCCGCCGTAGGTCGAACCGCTCCGGAAATTTGTTTCGGGCGTCCCGATAGAGTGGGTGCTACCTGCAGCGTTCTGCGCTGCCCGCGGCACTTGTTCCGTCGCGCGTGTGAGGAAAGGATGGTGCCTCGGTGCCCCGACCCACCGAAGTGGATGCGACCCCGGCGCGGGTGGCGCGCACCCGGATGACCGGCACTCAGCGCCGCGAGCAACTGATCGAGATTGCGCGCGCCCTCTTTGCCGAGCGGGGTTACGAGGCCACCTCGATCGAGGAGATCGCGCAGCGCGCGCACGTCTCCAAGCCGGTCGTGTACGAACATTTCGGTGGCAAGGAAGGCCTCTATGCGGTGGTTGTGGACCGGGAGATGTCGCGGTTGCTCGACATGATCACGTCCTCGCTGAAGCAGAACCGCTCCCGCGTGCGGGTCGAGCGGGTGGCGCTCGCCCTGCTCACCTACGTCGAGGAGCACACCGACGGCTTCCGGATTCTGGTTCGTGACTCGCCGATGGCTGCGCCGGACGGCACATACTCGAGTCTTCTGAACGAGGCCATCGGTCAGGTGGGGCACATTCTCGCCGGTGACTTCTCGCGGCGGGGATTCGATCCGGACCTCGCCCTGCTCTACGCACAGGCGTTGGTCGGCATGGTGTCGACCACGGCGACCTGGTGGCTCGACGAGCGCACGCCGTCCAAGGAGGTGGTGGCCGCACATCTGGTCAACCTCTGCTGGAACGGGTTGACCAACCTGGAAGCAGACCCGCAGCTCGGATCGGACAGGCCACAGCCTCCAGTCGGATGAACGGGTTCTCATTTCCCGACGCGCGGTCCAACACCGTCAGCCTCGAGCGTGGCGGGTGTTAGGGTTCGCAGCAGTTGTGTGCCCCCTCGGAGGGGTTGGTCGGGGAGGCAATCGATGGCGAGACAGGTTCGTGCAGAGGTCACTCGGGCATCAGTCCTGATGGCCGCGGCCGACGTGTTCGTGCGCCTCGGGTATGCGAATGCGGGTCTCAACGAGATCATCGAGCAGTCCGGTGTCACCAAAGGTGCCCTGTACTTTCACTTCAGTTCCAAGGAAGACCTCGCTCGGGGCGTGATCGACGAAGGTCAGGTCCGGCTCACTGCAGGAGTCACTTCCGTGAGCGACGGGCCCACGCCCGCGCTGGAGGCGCTCGTCGCACTCTCCTACGTCGCGATCGAGGCAGCCAGTTCTGATCCGATCGTGGCGGCGATGCTGCGACTTCAGCACGAAATCGGCGACTACCAGGGCACCGACGGCAATGTGGTGACCGCGTGGCAGCAGGCTTTCGAGCGGCTCGTCGGCAGGGCCGTCGACGAGGGTGACATTCGCACGGAAGAGGATGTCGCTCCCGAGACGCTCGCGACCTTTTTGCTCGGCTCGCTGTTGGGCACCCACGTGGTTGCCACTGCGACCAACGCGTTCGACGAACTCCCGCGTCGCATGGAGCGCGTCTGGTACTTCATTCTTCCCGGTCTCGTAGAGCCGTCCAAGCTCGTGTACTTCCGCCAGTTCGCGTCGCGTCGACTACTTCGTTGACAGGGGCAGGGGGAGTTGACCGGGACAGGGGAGTGGTTCCGCCAATGCCGAAGTATCCCAAGAGTGTTATGTGTGTCACATCCTCCACTGGTAGGAAAAGGCACCACTACAGTGCAGTGGACCCGCGGTCGGGGGCTCGGGTGATTTCGGAACCAATGAATCACCGCTCCCGGCCCGGCAATGTATGGTTGAAGTCCGTTCGCCTGAATGCAGGTGGAGCGAAAAGCGATAGTGTCGTTGTAAGCCCAGTGCGCCGATGATGCCGGAGGGTGCCCGATGCCGTTCGTCATCGTCGAACGTGAAGAAACGCTAGTTGCCGGATTGGCCGTGCGTAGTCCGAAACGTGCACTCGGTGAGGCGCGTGATCCAGCTCTCGAGAAGACGTGGTCCACGCTGCTCGCGCAGAATGTGGACCGCCCGCTTGCCTCCGCCTACGTCGACCACGCAGCCGACATCAATTCGTATTACACCCAGATCGTCGGGTACCAATGCTCCTCGCTCGACGAGGTGAAGCGGGGACACATCGTGTCCCGGCTGCCCGCGGGCACGTATGCCAAGTTCTCGTCGGTGGGAACCTTTCCCGACTTGTTCGACGCGCTGTGGGGGCAGATTCGTGAAGCGGAAGAGTTGAAACAGATCGAACGGTCCTTCACGGGCGATTTCGAGTTCTACCCGCACGCCTTCGGAATCGATCTGTATGTGGCCATAGTGCCACCCGCTACGAGGTAGGGCCGCAATGACTTTCGAGATCGTCAAGCGTGAGGCAGCCGACTTCGGTGGGTTGGTGCTTCCGCGTATGGAATTGGGCTCGACGGTGCATGCCACCGACCTGATGAAGTTCACCCGCGAGCGCATCCATCAGCGCGGAATCGACGATCTGACCACCGTCTATGTGGCCGTTCCCGACCTCGGGTGGAGCGCGGTCGTCGGATACCGGTGTGGCGGACTGGATGACCTCGCGATCGGTGACGTGCTGGTCCGTGTGCCGGCCGGATACTTTGCCAAGTTCCTACCGGACGGCCGGTCGTCCGATCCGATCGAGGATGTGTGGCTTCAGGCTGAAATAGCCGAGAAGGAAGGGCGCATCGAACGCGCCTTCACGGAAGAGGTTGAGTCTCTCCGTTCTCCGAGCAGCGTGGAGCTGTTCATTTCGCTGGCGTAATCCCAGAGTCGGTTATTGCCGGAAAAGACGGACCTGCAGTTTGTTTCAGGTCCGCTTTGTGGCATCGCAGGTGACAAATGGCTGGTGAGCGCGGAAAATAGCTCACTGCGGGACTGTGACCGGTGATCGTGTGTCCAGTTCTTGGGGTCTCTCGTAACCCGTGAGTCCCTCGGAACTGCTGCACCGACTCACGATGGGACACACCAATGCCTGTGAAGCAATTGTCGAAATCGCCCTACGAACTTCGCTCGACCGACACACCGCTAAACCGAACTCTGAGCGTCTGGGATGCACGATCTCAGTGCCGTTTCGTTGCAGCCCGGCCGTCGGCGGAGCCGCAACTCTGGGAAGCATATCTCGAGGGAGCGAAGGATGGCTATCGGAGGTACGGTGCCGAGAAAGCACTCGAGTACAGCCGGATTCGACACGGTGACACCACCGCGGTGTTCTTCGTCGCGCTGGATGCGGACGGTTCGGTGGCCGCGGGGGTGCGGGCACAAGGACCCTACGTCGCCGCAGGTGAGGCGCACGCAATAACGGAATGGGCGGGCCATCCCGGTGCCCCGGAGGTTCGCCGGATGATCGAGGATCGGTTACCGTTCGGGGTCGTCGAGGCGAAGGGCGCCTGGGTGTCGGAGAATGCGTCTCACCGGGGAGAACTGGGAGCGGCGCTCGGCCGTTTCGCGACTTATTCGATGGACCTTCTCGACGTGCAGTTCATGCTCGCCACGGCTGGCACCCACGTGCTGGCGACGTGGGCTTCGTCCGGCGGTGTGGTGGCCGACCATATTGCGCCGGTGCCGTATCCGGATGACCGCTACGAGACGCGGCTGATGTGGTGGGATCGGAGGAGGCGCCGGGGCCACGCCGAATCCTTGCAATTGGCCCAACTACTCCTCACGACGTCCCGACCGGCGCCTTCGATGGCGCCGGAGACCATCGGAAGCGTCGTCCGGCCGATGCGGAGCGTGTCGTGAACGATTTTCGCGGTGACTATGCCGCACTCGTCCTCGACGAGGCGGTTCCCGACGATGCGGAACTGCTGGAACTTCTCCGGCAGGATCCGGCCGTGCTGTTCGTCGATCGGCTGGAACTTCAGCGGGCGAATCTTCGCAGCCTCGTACCGGCCCCCGGGCCGGAAGTCACGGAGGAGCGTCCCGTCTGGGCCTACTACTCGTGGCGCAGAACGGTGGTACGTCTGCTCGGTCCGGCGTCGTTTCGGTTGCTGCGACTGGACAGGAATCGGAACAAGATCACGGCGGAGCAGCAGGACCGGTTACGGGGCGTGACCGTGGGGATCGTCGGCCTCAGTGTCGGGCACGCGGTGGCGCTCGCTCTCACCCTGGAAGGCGCATGTGGCGCTCTGCGGCTCGCGGACTTCGACACCATGGAACTGTCGAACTTGAACAGGGTGCCCGGAACGGTGCTCGACCTCGGCGTGAACAAGTCGGTGGTGGCCGCCCGTCGGCTCGCCGAGATCGACCCGTACATGGATGTGTCGCTGTGGGAAGACGGCGTGAGCACCGACACGGTGGCGGCGTTCCTGGACGGCACCGACGTCGTGATCGACGAGTGCGATTCCCTCGACGTCAAGCTGTCGCTGCGGCAGGAGGCGCGTCGCAGGCGGCTCCCCGTTCTGATGGCCACCAGTGACAGAGGGCTCGTCGATGTCGAACGTTTCGACCTCGAACCGGAGCGTCCGCTCTTCCACGGGGTGCTCGGGGACGTCGACGTCGATTCGCTGTCCGGTCTGGGGGCCCGGGAGAAGATCCCCCTGGTACTGCGAATTCTCGATGCCGGTCAGCTGTCGACGGCGATGGCGGCCTCGCTGGTGGAGGTGGACGAAACCATCTCCACCTGGCCTCAGCTGGGCGGTGACGTGCTGCTCGGTGGCGCCCAGGTGGCCGCGGCGGTACGGCGGATCGGGCTCGGACAGCCCCTCGCGTCGGGGCGGTGCCGCATGGACCTCGACGAGCACCTCGACACCCTGTCCGAGCCGGCGACCTCCGAGCCGGTGTTCGCGGCGGCGGCATCTGCGGAAGCCGGGGGTACGGCGCCCCTCGACCCGGTGGCCACGGTGGATGCAGTAGACGCAGTGCTCGAGTCCGCGGCCCTCGCGCCGTCCGGGGGCAACGTTCAACCGTGGAAGATCGTCGCGGACGACGAAGCGCTCAGCTTCTTCCTGGCCCGAGAGCACACTACCGAGATGGACGTCGGCTACCGCGGGAGTCTGGTGGCTATCGGAGCAGCACTGCACAACGCCCGAATCGCTGCGGCGGCGTCCGGGATCCTCGGCGACGTGCGGCTCCACAGCGGTACCGACCCGGGTCGACCGGTTGCCACGATGACGTTCGCCGGCGGCCACGACCCCGACCTGGCCCGTCGGTACGTGCACATGCGTGAGCGCACGACCAACCGGAATATGGGCGTCCCAGCCGACCTCGGCAATGCACTCGCCGCTCGCCTGGTGGAGGACGCCGAGAAGGAAGAGGGTCGGCTGCGCCTGGTCACCGAGCGAGCAACCGTGACGACCATCGGTGAGATCCTGGCGGAGTCCGACCGCATCCGGTTCCTGACTCCGACCTTGCACCGGGAAATGATCGACGAATTGCGCTGGCCACCCGCCGATCCGGTCGACGTGGGAATCGATGTCCGCGCTCTCGAGCTCGACTCCGCGGAACTGTCGACGCTGGAGTTGCTCCGTCGACCCGACGTGATGGAACACGTGGGCGGGCAGGACGGGGGCCGGGCGCTCGGCAATTCCACTCGCGACCGGGTGTCGTCCAGTTCGGCGATCGCGGTGCTCTCGGTGTGCGGCCGAGACGCGGCGGACTACGTGCGCGGGGGACAGGCCACCGAGAGTGTGTGGATCACGGCGCAGCAGCACGGGCTCGCGGTGCAACCCATCTCACCGGTGTTTCTCTATGGTGTGGAGCGGGCGGAGTTCGAGCACTTGTCGCCGCGCTATGCCGGGTCGCTGGAGGGTCTTCGACGCGAACTCGTCGACCTGGTCGGAGTGGGAGAAAAGGAGTCGCTGATCATGGTGCTGAGATTGAGTCATGCCCCAGCGCCTTCGGTGCGCAGTGCGCGTCGACGGGACCGGACAGGACGGCGGACGACGTCGTGACAGGAGGCGCAGTGCCTACCGAGAAGCACGCCGAGAAGCTTGACACCCTCGTGACGACCGTCGCGTCACGGCTCACGCCCGTGGATGCGGTGTCCTTCGTGCCCGTCGCCAAGCTGGTCCTCCAGGACCTGGTCGAGCACTTCGAGGTGGATACCTGTTTCCTTCGCTTCAACGACCACGAGCTCGGGGCGACCGTATTGGTGGCCGAATACCCCCCGCGCCCGCACATCCCAGAACCGGACCCGATCGGGGTGGTGTATTTCAAGGATGCGGATCCGATGTTCGCGCTGACCGAGCATCAGAAGGAAGTGGTCATCACCCGTCCGGAGGTGTCCGGGCCCGACTACAACGACCGTGTTCGGGAGGCGTCCGGAGTACCCGAGGTGTCGCTCGCGGCCGTTCCGTTGCTGTCGGGGGAGACGACGACGGGCACCCTCGGGTTCATCAAGTTCGGCGATCGCGACTGGACGCCCGCGGAGGTCGATGTCCTCAAGGCGATCGCCGCTCTGCTCGCACAGGTGCAGGCGCGTGTCGCAGTCGAGGAACAGCTGCGGTACTCGGCCGATCACGACTCCCTCACCGGGCTCAGTAACAGGCGCGCCCTCTACAGCCATCTCGACGCGCGGTTGAGTTCTGCGGATCCGGGCCCGGTGGCCATCCTGTTCCTCGACCTCGACCGGTTGAAGCCGCTCAACGACTTCTTCGGCCACGGGGCCGGTGACGGATTCATCTCCACGATCGCGGATCGGCTTCGGGCGAGCTGCGCACCCGACGACCTCGTCGCACGCCTCGGAGGTGATGAATTCGTCCTCGTCCTCGGCGGGTCCGTCGATCTCGCGGAAGCGGAACTGCAGGCACAGCACATCCGCGACGTGGTGACCGAGCGAGTGCGACTCGGGCGCGAGGTGGTCAGTCGCAGCGTCAGTATCGGTGTCGCGGCAGGGCATCCGGGCAAGGTGACGACGGGCGCATTGCTCAGCCGGGGAGACCAGGCCGTCATGGCCGCGAAAACCAAGGGCGGCAACGCTATCAGCGTGTTCACCGAGGAGATGCAGGCGGAGAGCGAAAAGCGCAACATGATCGAGTTGAGCTTGCGCGGCGCCATCGCCGACGGGTCGCTGTTCCTCGAGTATCAGCCGGAAGTCGACCTGCGCACCGGTCGCATCATCGGGGTCGAGGCGTTGGTGCGCTGGCATCATCCGTTCCTGGGCTTGCTGCAGCCGGTGTCGTTCATCGACGTCGCCGAGGCGACCAACCTGGCCGGGGAACTCGGTCGCTGGGTCATCAGAACCGCGTGTGCGCAGTGGTCACGGTGGAGTAGCCAGGCACCAGGCCTGGATCTCACCCTTCGCGTCAATGTCTCGCCCGGGCAGCTGGCCGGGCTGGACTTTCTCGACGTGGTCGCGAGTGCGCTGAAGGAGTTCGATCTGCGACAGGGTGCCTTGTGTCTGGAGATTACCGAGAATGCGGTGCTGAGTGACCTCACCCGAACTCGGGAGGCCCTCGACGGTCTGCACGAGCTGCACGTCGAGGTGGCGATCGACGACTTCGGTACGGGCTTCAGTTCGCTGAGTCACCTGAAGGCGCTCCCCGTCGGGACGCTCAAAATCGACCGGGGTTTCGTCATGAATCTGGACAAGAACCCGGAAGACAGGGCAATCGTGAAGTCGATCGTCGGGCTGGCCGAGTCGTTCGGTCTCGAGCTGGTGGCGGAGGGGGTCGAGAACGCCGAGGCGGCCCGAGCGCTCATCGACCTGGGCTGCCACCGAGGTCAGGGGTTCTTGTTCAGCCGCCCGGTGTCCGGGGCGGCGATCGGTGCACTGCTGGTCAAGGGCAGTATCGACGTCGCGATCTGACGGCCGTTCCTGTTTGCCCGGCCAGCGGGCAGACAAGAATCCGCATGTGGCCGGGATCGACTAGGCTGGCTCAGTCCGCAACTGGCCGAGCGCCTCGGCCCGAGCTGTTCGCCGGCAGTTCGTCATCACTGCTCAGGAGTTGTCGTTGTCTTCCCCGCTCATCGCCGCCGAGCCCTCGTCCGCTAGAACTCCGCTCGCCGGCCTGGCACGGATCGCTCTGGCCGACGGCGTCATCGCGCAAGTGGCCGAGGTACTCGGACGCAGTCATCTCGACATCGTCGCTCCCGGGCCCGTCCGCCCGTTCGTGGCCGCGGCGCTCGCCGAGCGCACCCACTTGTTGCTGGTCACCGCCACCGGCCGCGAGGCCGACGACCTCACCGCCGAACTTCAGGAGATGATCGGCGACGCCGTCGCCCAGTTCCCGTCGTGGGAGACCCTGCCGCACGAGCGGCTGTCACCGAGCGCCGACACCGTCGGCAAGCGCATCGAGGTTCTCCGCCGGCTGGCCCGCCCGGACGACGTCTCGTACGGTGCGCCGTTGCGGGTGATCGTCACCACGGTGCGCTCCCTCGTGCAGCCCATGGCACCCGGCCTCGGCGAGATCGAACCGATCACCCTGCGGGTGGGCGTCGAGCACGATTTCGACGGACTCGTCCAGCGGCTCGTCGAAATGGCGTACACCCGCGTCGACATGGTCGGCAAGCGCGGGGAGTTCGCCGTCCGCGGCGGCATCCTCGACCTGTTCTCGCCCACCGCGGACCACCCCGTCCGCATCGAGTTCTGGGGCGACGAGGTCACCGAGCTCCGTGCCTTCTCGGTGGCGGACCAGCGGTCACTTCCCGAAGTCGAACTCGACGCGGTGATCGCCCCGCCGTGTCGGGAGCTCATCCTCACCCAGGACGTGCGTGATCGTGCGGCGCAACTCGCGGCCGACAATCAAGCCGACGCCGCTCTCGTGGAGATGCTCGACAAGATGTCGGCGGGCATTCCGGTGGAAGGCATGGAGGCGCTGCTGCCGGTGCTGCGGCCGGGCCAACTGCAGCTCCTCACCGATGTGCTGCCGGACGACGCCCACATCCTGCTGTGCGACCCCGAGAAGGTGAGGACTCGTGCCACCGATCTCGTGCGCACCGGTCAGGAGTTCCTGGAGGCCTCGTGGACGGCTGCCTCGATCGGCGCTGACGCACCGCTCGACGCGTCGGCGTTGAAAGGGGGCGGTATCGACCTCGGTGCCTCCGCCTATCGTTCGCTGCGCCAGGTCCGGGACTCGGCGGAGGCCAGTGGCCGCCCGTGGTGGACTCTGAGCCCCCTCGCGTCGGGAAACGGTGAAGAACTCGAACTGGCGGTCACCGCGGCGCCCCAGGTGCGCGGATCCGACGATCTGCTGGCCGAGTTGTTCGTGTCCCTGCGTGCCCACGTGAGCACTGGTGGCCGCGCCGTCGTCGTCGTACCCGGTGCAGGCACCGCACACAGGGTTCTCGAGCGGCTGCACGAGGCGGAAGTCCCGGCTGCCGAACTCACGGCGGGTGGGGAGCCGCCGCGCGGGCAGGTGGCGGTGCTCCGTGGGGCGCTGCACGAGGGGCTGGTGCTGCCGGGTGACGACTCGACACCCGGACTGGTCATCGTCACCGAGTCCGATCTCACCGGTAACCGGGTTGCCGCCGTCGGCGACGGCAAGAGACTGCCCGCCAAGCGGCGCAATCAGGTGGATCCGCTCGCACTGACAGCGGGCGACATGGTGGTGCACGACCAGCACGGCATCGGACGATTCGTCGAGATGGTCGAGCGCACCATCGGCGGCGCGCGACGTGAGTACCTCGTGATCGAGTACGCCGCGAGCAAGCGTGGTCATCCCGGTGACCGCCTGTTCGTCCCCATGGAATCCCTCGATCAGCTCTCCCGTTACGTCGGCGGTGAGCTTCCCGCCCTGAGCAAGCTCGGCGGCTCCGACTGGGCAAACACCAAACGCAAGGCGCGCAAGGCAGTTCGCGAGATCGCCGGCGAACTCGTCCAGCTCTATGCGGCGCGTCAGGCGGCGCCCGGCCACGCTTTCGGGCCGGACACACCGTGGCAGAAGGAGATGGAGGACGCGTTCGCGTTCACCGAGACGGTCGATCAGCTGACGGTGATCAGCGAGGTCAAGGCCGACATGGAGAAGGCGGTCCCGATGGACCGCGTCGTCATCGGTGACGTCGGATACGGCAAGACCGAGATCGCGGTACGTGCTGCCTTCAAGGCGGTGCAGGACGGCAAGCAGGTGGCAGTGCTCGTGCCCACCACGCTTCTCGCGCAACAACATTTGCAGACGTTCACCGAGCGGATGGCAGCATTCCCGGTGAAGGTGCGCGGACTGTCCCGATTCACCGACCCCGGTGACTCCAAGGAGATCATCGCTGGGATGGCGGACGGCGAAATCGACGTGGTGGTCGGAACACACCGGCTGCTGCAGACCGGGATCCGGTGGAAGGACCTCGGCCTTGTAATCGTCGACGAGGAGCAGCGCTTCGGTGTCGAACACAAGGAGCACATCAAGGCGCTGCGTACGCACGTCGACGTGCTCACCATGTCTGCCACACCGATTCCGCGAACCCTCGAAATGAGTATGGCCGGCATCCGCGAGATGTCGACGATTCTGACGCCTCCGGAGGAACGGCACCCGATCCTCACCTACGTCGGTGCGTACGCCGACAAGCAGGTCGCCGCGGCAATCCGACGGGAACTGCTCCGCGACGGTCAGGTCTTCTATGTCCACAACCGGGTGAGCTCCATCGACAAGGCAGCGCAACGCATCCGCGACCTGGTGCCGGAAGCACGGGTCGCGGTGGCGCACGGCCAGATGAACGAGGACACGCTCGAGCGGACGGTGCAGGGCTTCTGGGAACGTGACTTCGACGTCCTGGTGTGTACCACGATCATCGAGACGGGCCTCGACATCTCCAATGCCAACACGCTCATCGTGGAACGCGCCGACTCCCTGGGTCTTTCCCAGCTGCACCAGCTGCGCGGGCGGGTCGGGCGTAGCCGCGAACGTGGGTATGCGTACTTCCTGTATCCGCCTGAGAAGCCGCTCACCGAAACGGCGTACGACCGGCTCGCTACCATCTCGCAGAACTCGGATCTCGGCGCCGGCATGGCAGTGGCGATGAAGGACCTCGAGATCCGTGGCGCCGGAAATGTGCTGGGTGCCGAACAATCGGGTCACGTCGCGGGTGTCGGCTTCGACCTGTACGTGCGCCTGGTCGGTGAAGCCGTCGAGGCCTTCCGTGCAGCAGCGGACGGAAGACCCGTCACCACGGAGGACGCGCCCAAGGAGGTCCGGATCGACCTCCCCGTCGACGCGCACATCCCTCCCGACTACGTCACCAGCGACCGTCTGCGGCTCGAGGGGTATCGCAAACTCGCCGCGGCGACGGATCATGCCGGCATTGCCGCTGTCGTGGACGAGCTCGTCGACCGGTATGGTCCGATGCCCGAAGAGGTACGCCGGCTGGTCTCCGTGGCCAAGCTGCGCCTGCTGTGCCGCGAATACGGTCTCGAGGAGGTCGCGGTGGCCGGCACTCAGCTGAAGATCGCACCGATGCCGCTGCCCGACTCGAAGCAGTTGCGCCTCAAGCGCATTTACCCGAGCGCCCAGTACCGGGCCACCACCGGAATGGTCCAGCTGCCGCTGCCGCGGGCCGGCTCGGGAGGTATCGGCGCCGACCGCGTACGCGACGTGGAGCTGCTGCAGTACATCGCCGACTTCATCGTCGCGCTCGACGGCAAGGCTGCCGGTTCCGTGGTGATGGAGGCCTGACCCTATGACGGTGATCCTGCTCGACCCCCTTCGGCCGTCAACGATCCCGATGGAAGCCCTCGGGGTGATCGGCGACGGCGTGCAGGTCACCGACGAGGTCCCCGACGGCGTCCGGCAGTTCCTCACTGTCGTGCCGAAATCGGATGTCCTGGTCACCACCGATCGCGAGCACCCCGCCGTCCGCGCCCGCGTGACAGGGGGAGATCGCGTCATCTCGGCGCCGAAACTATTGGGAGACAACCTGGTCGAGGCCGCCGAGGTGATGGACCGGCTCTGGAGTTACGGGGGCTGGGAAGTGACGCAAACCCACCGCAGCCTCGCGCACTATCTCGTGGAGGAGACCTACGAGGTGCTCGACGCGATCGAGTCTTCCGATACCGGTGAGCTGCGCGAAGAACTGGGCGACCTACTGCTGCAGGTGCTGTTCCATGCGCGGATCGCGTCGGCGTCGGGGAACTTCGACGTCGACGACGTGGCAGCCACTCTCGTCGCCAAACTCGTGCACCGCAGTCCCCATCTCAGCGAAGACGTCGTCGGCCCCGTCGACATTGCGGAGCAGGAACGTGCATGGGAGATCCGGAAGGCGGCCGAAAAAGCCCGCGAATCGTGCCTCGACGGCATCGCGCTCAGCCAGCCCGCCGCGTCCCTTGCGGCAAAGGTGATGGCCAAAGCCGCGAAGGCGGGGTTGCCGACGGAGTTGATACCCACCGAACTCGAGGCCGCACTCCACGCCCAGGCGGACGCGGAGACGACGCTGCGCGCGGTGACGGACGAGTTCATCGCGCGCATCCGCGCCGCCGAGAAAGCTGCCCGCGCCGAAGGCACCCAGGTACTCCAGCCGGGGGACTGGTCCGCCCACTGGCCGGCCTGAGTCCTGAATCCGTGGACCTAGTGCCTGCGCCGCACCGGCGAGACGGTCTGCGATGCGAACGACAGCGGCGCGGATCGGCAGCCGAGTTCGCACGCCCGGCGGATCCGGGCCACCACGGTCGCCGGGTCGTCCAGGTGTTTCCACGTCCAGCGCGCGACGGCGACCCCGGTCGCCCGGAGGTCGTCCTCGCGAAGCTTCTCCAGCCGCACCGACTCCGACTCCGAGCGTGTCGGGTGCAGCGAGTACTTCTCCATTCCGTCGAATTCACCGACGACTCCGTACTCCCGCCACAAGAAGTCCACCCGGCCGACCGGACGGCCGTCGAGGCCCGGCACCACCTGTTGCAGTTCGGGTGCCGGCAACTCTTCGCGATGAAAGAGCACGCGGCTGCGTGATTCACCGACACTGTCGCTAAGCCATTCATGAACGCGACTGCCCGCTCGGCACGCTTCGCGCCGGTGCGATGGTGTGCGCGGGCGACGGCGTCGGCGAGTTCGTCGTGGTCCGTCAGGCCGAGACGCAGTGCATGATCACCTGCCACGACTGCTTGCTCGAACGGAACGGTGCGAGCGAAATCGACGAGGGAACGCGGCACCGTCGTGACGAGTATGCCGTCGATCATGATGACCTCGTCGGGCAAGAACGGCGTGGCGTGCAGGTGGCGGCGGCGACTCTTCTTGCCACCCTGCGTGCGGTTGGCGGTCATGTGAACCAGCGCGAGGGGAACGTTCCACAAGTCGATTCCGTGGAGTGCGAGGGCAGACACATGACTCACCGCGGCGTCGGAATGCGATGCCACCGCTGTGGCGTGCGCGAGAACGCGATGTCGACCGACGGTGTCGAGTCGGGCGTCGTCGTCGCGGCGCAGGTACGTGCCTCGGCGCACGGTGAGTAGGTCACCGCGCCTGCGGATCGGTGGAGCTCACCGTCGGTATAGCCGTGATCGAGTGCCGTGCAGCGTCGGACGAGTCCCGCCGGTTCCGAATCCATGCAGTCAGCGTGCTCGTACTCAGGGGAGGGCGGAAGGTGCGGGTCGCGGGTTGTGGATAACTCCCGACATCCGCGGACTCAGTGCGCGCGTCGCGCCCGCGCGGAGTGGTGCGACGCGTACACAAACGGTGCGAATTGTGCTCCCGGCACGCGCGGACTTCTCGGACTACCGCTTCGCCATATGGATGATGGAATGGTGACCCGTTATCCCGCTGCGCCGAAGCGTCGTTCTCGATGGCCCCGAACCCTGATCGCCTTTCTCGCGGCGCTGGTGGTCGTGACGGTTGCCTACGGTGCCTGCTCGCGGGAGCAGGAGCCGCGTGTCGCGATACCGGAGGGCATCCCGCCTGGTCCGGGTGCGCCCACTCCGCCGATCGACATCGAGGCGCCGGGACGTAGTGCCGACCAGCTGCGCGGTTGGTCGGCAGAGTTGACGGACGCCGTGGGTATCGGCACAACCGCACTCGAGGCGTACGGCTACGCCGCGGCCGTTCTCGCCGCCACCGCTCCCGAATGCGGGATCGGGTGGACCACTCTCGCCGGAATCGCGAGCGTGGAGAGCAGGCACGGCACCCATCAGGGTTCCTCCGTCGCCCCGACCGGGCAGGTGACCCCGGAAATCCGCGGCATTCCCCTCGACGGAGGCCCAGGTGTGGCGGAGATTCCCGACACCGACCGTGGCGAATGGGATGGCGACCCCGTGCACGATCGGGCTATGGGTCCGCTCCAGTTCATTCCGGAAACGTGGAAGAGATGGGGCGTCGACGCCAACGGCGACGGTGTGGCCGATGCCGACAACATCGACGACGCGGCCCTGACGGCAGCCCGCTACCTGTGCGCCCGCGGCGGTGACCTCACCGAACCGGAAGGGTGGCAGTCGGCGCTGATGGCGTACAACCTGTCCGGCGAGTACCTCACCCTCGTGCGTGACCGGGCGTCGGCGTACTCGGTGGGAGTCCGTCCGTAACCTCGTTACCGGCTGGTCCATCAGGTGGGAATTCGAGCAGCACACCGGCGGATCACGGTGACCGAGGCGCGCCATCCCGCGCCCCCTACGCTGTGCCGTTACGCTGTGTGCTGGCACGATCTGGTGTCCTGGCACCATCGGACCGTCGGTGCACAGTGCGAAGCCCATAGAAGGAGAGTCTGTAAGTGTCCATCATTGAGCAGGTCGGAGCCCGTGAAATCCTCGATTCCCGTGGCAATCCCACGGTGGAGGTCGAGGTGCTGCTCGACGACGGAAGTTTCGCTCGCGCCGCGGTCCCGTCGGGTGCATCCACCGGTGAGCACGAGGCCGTCGAGCTGCGCGACGGCGGCGACCGCTACAACGGCAAGGGTGTCGAGAAGGCCGTCGAGGCGGTCCTGAGCGAGATCGCCCCGGCCATCATCGGGATCGATGCCACCGAGCAGCGCACCGTCGATCAGGCCCTGCTCGACGCCGACGGCACCCCGGACAAGTCCCGCCTCGGCGCCAACGCGCTCCTCGGCGCCTCGCTGGCCGTGGCCCGCGCGGCTGCCGACTCGTCGGGTCTCGATCTCTTCCGCTATGTCGGCGGCCCCAACGCCCACGTGCTGCCGGTCCCGATGATGAACATTCTCAACGGCGGCGCACACGCCGACACGGGCGTCGATGTCCAGGAATTCATGGTCGCGCCGATCGGTGCCGCCACCTTCAAGGAGTCGCTGCGCTGGGGCGCCGAGGTCTACCACGCGCTCAAGGCGGTGCTGAAGGAGAAGGGCCTGGCCACCGGCCTCGGTGACGAGGGTGGCTTCGCCCCCGACGTCGCAGGCACCAAGGAGGCGCTCGATCTGATCAGCGTCGCGATCGGCAAGACCGGCCTGGTTCTGGGAACCGATGTGGCACTCGCGCTCGACGTCGCCGCCACCGAGTTCTACACCGAGGGCGCCGGCTACAAGTTCGAGGGCAGTAACCGCACCGCGGCCGAGATGGCGGACTTCTACGCGGAGCTGATCGACGCGTACCCGCTCGTCTCGATCGAGGATCCGCTGAGCGAGGACGACTGGGACGGCTGGGTCGCCCTGACCGATCAGATCGGCAACAAGGTTCAGCTCGTCGGCGACGACCTGTTCGTCACCAACCCCGAGCGGCTCGAAGAGGGCATCGTCAAGGGTGCCGCCAACGCGCTGCTGGTGAAGGTGAACCAGATCGGCACGCTCACCGAAACGCTCGACGCCGTCGACCTCGCGCACCGCAACGGCTACAAGACGATGATGAGCCACCGGTCCGGCGAGACCGAGGACACCACCATCGCCGACCTCGCCGTCGCCGTCGGCAGCGGTCAGATCAAGACCGGCGCCCCCGCCCGCAGCGAGCGCGTCGCCAAGTACAACCAGCTCCTGCGCATCGAGGAGAACCTCGGCGACGCCGCCCGTTACGCCGGCGAGGTCGCTTTCCCGCGGTTCGCCTACGAGGGCTGATTCTCGGCTGTCGAGTAAAGGGGTATCTGGGTAGTGGCACAACGCGGTAGGCCGCGGTCGTCCGGAGCAAGTCCGGGCGGCCGGGCCGCCGGGCGTGGTGAACGGTCGCGGCGAACCCGGACCGACGGAGTCCCCGGTGGTGCACGGCGACCCCGCACCACCAAGTCGACTCCGCCGGGTTCCGCAGAGGGCAAGCCTGCAGCTCCCGACGGTGCCGACACCGGAAAAGTGCTGCCCGGTCGTGCCCGTCCTCGCAGGATCGGCGCCACCGGCGTAGCGGCCCGAATTCCCCGCTCCGAACACACCATTCTCGGATTGTCGACCGGCCGCGCCCTGATCCTCGTCGTGGTCGTACTCCTCCTCGCGCTGACCCTCGCGGTTCCGCTGCGGACATACCTCACCCAGCGAGGTGAGGCCGACCGGCTTGCCGCTGAACAGGTTCAGCTCGAGGAGGAGCTCGCCGAACTGCGTATTCTCGAGCAACGCTATTCCGACCCCGCCTACATCGAGGCGCAGGCACGCGGCCGGCTCCGCTGGGTCCGGCCCGGCGACACGCCGTACCAGGTGCAGCTGCCCGGCGACTACAAGGAACCGGAGAAACGGGAAGAGAAGGACGCCGAGATGGCGGGCCCCTGGTACTCCGACCTGTGGAAAACAGTGTCAGAACCTCCGGTAGCACCCGAGGCACAGCCCACGCCGGCCCCCGCTCCCGTGCCCCCGCCGCCCGCACCGCTAGAACCAGGAGAACCCACCGGGTGACCACTTCGTCCGACCCGTCCCACCCCGTGTCGCAGGAAGACCTCGACGCCGTTGCCGCCCAGCTCGGGCGCGAACCGCGTGGAGTGCTCGACATCGCATACCGCAGCCCCGACGGTCGCCCCGGTGTCGTGAAGACGGCGCCGAAGCTTCCCGACGGCACCCCGTTCCCGACGCTGTACTACCTCACCGACCCGCGGCTGACCGCAGAGGCGAGCCGACAGGAGTCGGCTGGCGTGATGCGGGAGATGACGGAGCGCCTCGCTTCCGATCCCGAGCTGGCGGCCGCCTACCGGCGGGCGCACGAGTCATACCTGGCAGAGCGTGACGCGATCGAATCGCTGGGAACCGACTTCACTGGCGGCGGTATGCCCGACCGCGTCAAGTGCCTGCACGTGCTGATGGCCCATTCGCTCGCAAAGGGTCCGGGGGTCAATCCGCTCGGTGACGAATCGGTCGCCCTCGCCGCGTCGGCTGCCGGTGGAAAGCTGAGGGGCACGGCCATTCCCGCGGACTGGCCGGGTATCGACGACCTCGAAAGCGCCGAACAGTGACGCGGGTAGCGGCCGTCGACTGCGGAACCAATTCGATTCGTCTACTCATCGCCGACATCGACACCGACGGCGCACTTCACGACGTGTGCCGTGAGATGCGCGTCGTCCGGCTCGGGCAGGGTGTCGACGCCACCGGTCGACTCGCACCCGAGGCCATCGAGCGCACGCGAATCGCACTCAGTGAATATGCAAGCCTGATCAGCGACGCCGGCGCGACAGCCGTCCGGATGGTCGCCACCTCCGCCACCCGGGACGCATCCAATCGAGAAGACTTCTTCTCGATGACCAGGGACGTGCTGGGGTCGGTGATCGCGGGCGCCGGAGCCGAGGTGATCACCGGGGACGAGGAAGCGCGGTTGTCGTTCAACGGTGCTGTGGGCGAACTCGATGCGGCGCAGGGTCCGTTCGTGGTGGTCGACCTCGGTGGCGGTTCCACCGAGGTGGTGCTCGGTGACGAGTCCGGCGTTCACGCGGCGTTCTCCACCGACATCGGCTGTGTGCGGATCACCGAGAGATGCCTGCACGACGATCCGCCCACCGCCGAGCAGGTCGACGCGGCACGCACCTTCGCGAAGGAGCGCCTCGACGAAGCATTCGCCCGTGTGCCCGTCGAGCAGGCCCGGACCTGGGTGGGCGTGGCAGGCACGATGACCACCATCGCCGCGCTGGCGAAGAAACTGCCCGAGTACGACGCCGAGCAGGTCCACCTCTCCCGCGTCCCGCTACCCCGGCTGCGTGAGGTCTGCGAGTCGCTGATCGCCATGACACACGACGAGCGGGCGGCACTCGGGCCGATGCACCCAGGCCGGGTCGACGTCATCGGCGGCGGTGCGATCGTCACCCTCGCACTCGCCGAGGAGCTGGAACGCAAAGCCGGCATCGACGAACTCGTGGTCAGCGAGCACGACATCCTCGACGGAATTGCGATGTCCATCGGCTGAGCTAATCTGATCTGCGCGACGTCGCCGAGGCACCACCTCGGCGACCAGCAGCCCCTATAGCCCAATTGGCAGAGGCAGCGGACTTAAAATCCGCACAGTGTCGGTTCGAGTCCGACTGGGGGCACGTAACTACTGTTTGATCACCTCGCGTAAGCGATTTCGCTTATTGGGCAGGCCCCAATGCGTCGGCGAGCATGTGCATGGCCGCGGTGGTGGAAAGCGCACGTACGCTTGCGCGGTCGCCGGGGAGCCGGAGTGTACGGGTGACGGTCGGTCGCTCCGTGGAGGCGATCGCGAAGCAGACAGTGCCGACCGGTTTGAGATCGGTGCCACCCCCTGGTCCTGCGATGCCACTGGTAGATACCGCGATGTCGACGCCCAGTCTGCTCAGCACGCCTTCTGCCATCATGGCCGCCACCCGCTCGCTCACGGCGCCGTGTTCTTCGATGATCTCGGCGGAAACGTCCAGAAGGTCCGACTTGACCGCGTTCGCGTAGGACACCACCGCGCCGATGACGTAGGCCGACGAGCCTGCGCGATCGGTGAGACGTGCGGCGATCATGCCACCCGTGCACGATTCTGCTGTGGCGATTCGATGGCCGGCCAACCGGTTCGCCACGATGTCGTCGATGGTGGACCCGTCAATCGAGAAGACCTGTGAGCCGTGATGTTCGTCGATAAGACCTGCGAGTTCCGTGTATGCGGTTGCCGCCGACTCTGCGTAGCGGGTCACCATTTCGAGCTCTCCGAGCCGCAGGCAGGTGGTGATCTCGAGGTCGTCGAATCCCGTGATCTGGCGCTCTGCGGTCCGCAGTGTCGCGGCGAGGTCGGCTTCGGACAGACCGTACGCGCGGATGGTGTTTTGACGGATCTGCGCGCGCTGGGCCAAGACCTCGACGATCGGCGCGCTGTCGAGTGCCGCTGGCCACATCGTCTGCAGTTCACGAGGCGGGCCGGGCAGTATCAGGACAGCGGGCAGTGTCCCGGAGTCGTTGGCAGGTATCGCGACACCGGGGGCGGTTCCGGTCGGAGGAATGGAATGCGCGCCCTTCGGAACCATTGCCTGCTTGCGGATACCTGCCCGTAGTGGCTCGGAGTCGGTTGCAGCACTCAGTCGGCTTCGCCATCGCTGCACGATTGCGTGGATGCGTTGCTCGAGTTTCTCGTCGAGGTGTAATTCGCGGCCGTACAGAGCGGCAACGGTCGCCACGGTGAGATCGTCGGCGGTCGGACCCAAGCCCCCGGTCGTGACGATCAAGTCGACGTGCTGATCCGCGAGAAATTGTAGTTGTGCGGTCAGGTCATCGGGCCGGTCACCGCAGATCGTGATGTGTGCGACGTCCACTCCCATTTCGAGTAGTCGCTGGGCCACCCACGGGCCGTTCTTGTCGGTGACTCGACCGGCCAGGACTTCTGTACCCGTGACCACCACACCTGCTCGCACAGTCATTTCTCGACCATACTTGCGACCGACAATCGTCGCGGACACCCGCACAGTTTGTTGCGCGAGGTGTCAGAAGTCGGTACGAACGGAGATGGATCGGCACGGACGAGCATGTACGAAATACGTTGCGAATAAACAGATATCGAGTCCAGTGGAGTTCACGCGGATCCACTTCCGGGGACTTGATCCGCACAGTGTCGGTTCGAGTCCGACTGGGGGCACAGTAAACGGCCAGGTCTCTGCGTAGGCCGTCAGGCCCCTTGGTGGTGCGGGCTGACCCGTGCGGCGGGGGCGTTCTGGGCGATGCGGGCGCGGACGCGGGCGGTGGCCTGCCAGATTCGGGTGGTGTCGGTCACGCTGATGCACTGCACACCCTGCTCGCGGGCGTGCTCGATGGTTCGTGCGTCGTGCGGTGAGCCGGCGGCGTCGAGTACGTCATCGGTGACGATCGCGCAGAGGGTGGGGCCGTCGATGGTCCGGACCGGCTCGAATCCGTCCGCCACCAGGGACTGCTTGACCATCGCCCACTGCGACACCTCGTTGTATCCGGTGGGGTTCCCGATGAAGAGAACCTTACGGGAGCGGCGGGCGCGGGCGGTATCGATATGAGTGACGGTCGACATGGCGGTGGGTTCCTGTCCGTTGCGGGATTCCATAGAGAGAATCCGCGTTCACACCTATTTCGTTACGCCCCGCCCGGGAAATATCTGGCTCAGCCCGCTCACCAGCGGTTTGTTGATCGCATGTCAGCTTCCGAACGGGTTCCCGGAGCCGCCGGACCCCGGCGTTCCGGTCACGGTGACGGCGACGGGCGTCGCGGTGCCGGTGGTCATCGGGGGAGTGGTACCCCACTGCTCGAACGCCGGCACGCTCGAGCAACTCCACTGCACCGTGTAGTCGCCGGGCTCGACGGCGGCCTTCAGGTCGACGTCGTCTCCGTCCATCACGATGGTGGGGCCGACCGTCGCCACAGCAACGGTGCCGTCTTCGGGTACGACGGCCATGATGCAGACGACGGCCCCGGGGGCGTCGTACCGCACTCCCATCACCACCGCATTGTCGTCTCCGACGATGTCGACCGTGACGTCGTCGGGTTCCGCGGACGCGGTCGGTGCTACAAAAAGGCCGAGGGCGGTGACGGCGGCGGCGATTCCTACGGATCGGGCGGCAAGAGGAACGTTCATCGGTGTGTCCTTCCGGAGAACTCGGTGACCGGGACGAGACGAGACGAGAACCACCGGGAGTATGTCATCTCGAATTCGGCTTCGCTGGATGTACGAACAACGGCACGTAACGTTCCGCGGAGGTCGACCGACCAATCGAGTAGCTGCGCCGTTCGTGCGTGGGACCCGATACTGCTGAGGTTGACCTGGTGAAGACGCTCTCGATCGTGGTGCCTGCCCTGTTGCTCTGTCTCGTCGGCTGCAGTGGTCAAAACGATCCCCGCGCGATTCCCGCGGCCACAACCGTGCCACCTCCGAGCTCCTCCGTCGCCGCCCAGGTGCAGCCCGTCCCGGTGCAGCCGCCCCCGGCTGCGGCCCTTCCGCCGACGCCGAAATCCCTACCCGACAATGGGACCTTCAAGGTCGGCGCCGACATTCAGCCCGGCGAGTACGTCGTCAGTCCGACTGCTTCGCACGGGTACTGGGAACGGTTGTCCTGCCTGACGGGCGACTTCGAGTGCATCATCGCGAATGGCATCGTGCAGGGCGACGGCTACCTGACGATTCTCCCCGGTGACGTCGCGGTCACCGTTCAGAATGTGCGCCTCACTCCGAGCGCGAATCCGGCCAGAACCGGTGCGCCGCCGCCACAGTCGTCGGGGACGGACGGTCAGGGATTCGTGGGGGTGTCGGGTGCGCGCTGCAACTCGTCGAACCCGGCGGTGGCGCTCGGCCGCACCACACAGTCGCTCGTCGTCATTTGTGAGACCGGCGTGGGCCGGCTCTACTACAAGGGTGTGCGACTGAGTGACGGGGCATCCGTCGAGATCGACGATCCCGTGCGCACCGCCACCGGTTTCGCGGTCACCAATGCGGGTGTGCAGTATTCGCTGTCTCCGGACGCTCTCGTCATCACCGAGGGGTCGAACCAACTCGCAAGCGAACCGATGCTGGAGTACTGGGCAGAGTAGGTGCGCTGAAGGCGTGTGCGGCAAACGCGGTAGGTGAGCGGATCCCACCCCTGGGGTTGCTTAAAACCGTGCGCCGCAATCGGCACAGTAGTACCTGTCAGCAAGACACCTACCCGACATCTTCTGGAGACCGAATGATCAACACCCGCCGAACCATTGCCGCTCTCGCTTTCGCAGCCCTGCCGATCCTCGGCGCTCTGGGTGCGGCAACCACGGCCAATGCCGTCCCCGTCGACCCCAACAACGGCCCCGGAAAGGGGTGCCCCATCGTGCAGGACGACGCCAACGGCAACACCACCGTTATCGGTTACGCGAACCCGGGTGACCGCAACGGGGTGTTGGTCTGTGGCAAGGACGGCGAATGGTCCTTCGGGAAGGCGGGCACCTTCAACGGCGGACCCAGCCGGATCGACACCCAGCCGGGTCTCTCCGCGCAGTAGGTGCTTGCTCGCTAGTTTTCGTGCTGCGCGGCGGCTGCCCGGCTGTCGAGGTCATCGAGATGAATGAGGTCGCGGGGTGGTCGGTCGAGGACCACCTCGCGGCTGACTGTGAGGTTCCGGTCGACGTGCAGCAGCTCGCCCGGCCGTAGCGGGGTCCAACCCGGGTCCTCATCCATCTGTTCGCTCGCGACGATCACCGCGGGATGCTGAGCGAGGTGCTCGGACCGGGCCCGGACTCGGCCTGAGCTGCTGGTGTGTTGCAGATGCCTGCTTCCGCTCGGGCCACCGGGTCGCCGCTCGAGAACCAGGAGGTCGTGCGTGTCCGGATAGCGCAGCGCCCAGAGTTCCTCCGGGGTGGTGAGCACCAGGTTGAGGGCGTAGACGGGCAGATTGTCCGCCACCCACTGCGCCGCTGTGCTGAGCCCGGCCGTGACGTCACCACCGTTCCGGTCGATGTGCCGGGTCACGAGGGCGAAGAAGCGCTCCGAATCGGTGTCACCCTCCACAAGGTCCAGGTCGGGGCCCAATTCGGTGTCGAGAGCCGCCAGATTTCCGATCACGCCGTTGTGCGCGAAGATTCGGCCGCGCAGTGTGAACGGGTGCGTGTTCGCCGGTAACAGTTCGCCCGTGGTGGCGAACCGTATGTGCGCGACGAACGTACTCGAATACCGATGCTTCACTTCCTGTGCGAACTCGGTGTCCTCATAGGCGGCCAGCGGCTGTTTCTCCACCACCGGAGTGCCGTCTTCGGCGAACGTCCCCAGCCCGGTGCCGTCCGGTTCCCGGTGACTCTGCTGCGTCAGGCTGTCCGGCGCATCGAGCAACCAGAACGACGCACGGACACGATGTGGAGCAGCGGACAAACCGAACAACCGGCACATGCGAGCAACCTTTCGGCAGGCAGCATCAACCGTTCCACGATAGGTCGTCCGGCGGTGCCGTCGTGGCGAAAGGCCGGTACCGCGCTGGATCGGCGCTGCTTGTTTCCTCGAATTCGTCACCCACTGGTGGCCGACGCGTGCGCGTGGCAGTCGGGGCAGGTGCCCCAATAGAGAACCTCGGCTTCGTCGATGACGAAACCGTGGTTGGAATCGGGTGTCAGGCAGGGTGCTTCGCCTACGGAACAGTCGATGTCGCGTATCGAACCGCACTTTCGGCACACGACGTGGTGGTGGTTGTCACCGACTCTGGTCTCGTAGCGAGCCGGGGATCCGGGCGGTTCGATACGACGGATCAGCCCGGCTTCGGTGAGGGCTCGCAAAACGTCGTAGACAGCCTGGGTCGACACCGAACCCAGCTGGTTGCGCACACCGGTCGTGATGGTGTCGGCGTCCGAGTGCGGTTGCCGATGGACCTCGGTGAGGACCGCTACCCGGGGCGCCGTGACTCGCAGCGAAGCACCGCGGAGCAGGCCGGCCAGCCGAGTGTGTGTGTCCACGATCACACTGCATCACCGTTTCTTGACGTAGTCAATAAAGCGAACGCTAATTTTCCAGAGGTGTGTGGCCTGCCAACGCGGCGGCGAGGAAGTCGGCAGAAACCTCCGGCCAGTCGGCTGGCCAGCGTCCGCCCTGCTTGTCCGCCAGCAGGGCGGCAAGCGGAGGGATCATTCGGGGGCCCCCGTCGACGACATAGCGCACGAACCCGATTCGAGCGCAGGTCGAGACCACCTCGGCCAGAACCGGCTTGGCTTCGTCGACGCGGTCTGCCGCAACCAGGCACGCCACCAGAAGGCGCTTGGCCTGCAAAGTCGCCCTCGGCCTGTTCTGCGCTTCGACTCGGCGCACCCATGCTTCGGCGCGTTCGCACGCGATACCGGGCTGATCCGTCATTTGCCCGCGGATCGCGGTCGCATCGTCGAGTTGCGCGACTATCTCGGCATAACCGAAATCGGGTGGGCGCAGGGGCGTCGCAGGCGGTTGCGACTCTGGCGGAGACGGTGGAAGTCCGAGACGAGCCCGCTCATTCTGAACCCTGGCCAGGAGTCGAGGAAGCCCCAGCGTAGTGGCCACCGTGGCTCCTTCGTCCAGGTGCCGGGCCGCCGAAGCGAAATCCCCGCGCCCGGCCTTCAACCGGGCTGATGTCACGAAGCGGGCGATCATGAAGTCGACCAGCCCACCCTCCCGGCCGAGCTCGTAGCTTTCGTCCAGCAGCCGCTCGGCCTCGTCGAGATGACCCTGCTCGTACAGCAATTCGCCGAGCAACGTTCCGGCAAGTCGTGCGGCGTGCGAGTGCTCACCGCTCGCTTTCGTCGCCACCTGCACGGCCAGCCGGAAATCTTCTTCGGCGGCAGCGATGTCCAGTTGCTCCATGGCGGCGAGGCCCGCGAAGCTGTAGCCGTACATCTGGTTGAACGCGCCGACGGTTTGCCGGTGGTAGGGGATAGCCCACTGCTGCAGGCGACGGGCCTCCCCGTACTCGAATCTGGCGATGGCGACGGCGGACGCCAGATTGGCGGCGGCGGATACGATCCACGAGCGCAGGGCCTCCGGCCGTGCGAACACCTCGGCGATCAGCTCGGGGACCTTGGCGACGCGATCCGCCGACACCTCGATGACGGCCCTGATGACGTCGCCCTCCAACCGGATGTCCGCGCGCTCGGACTCGCTCAGCGGGGAATGTTCCAGGGCGGCAGCAACGCGGGAGAGCGCGCGCAGGGTTTCCGGCGCCCGCTGGAGCAGGATGCTCGCCCACGCCACGGCGATCTGAATGCGAGGGCTGGACTCCACGACAGTGGGTGGCAGCTTCTCCACCAAACCCAGCAAGGCCACCATTCGAGAGTGTTCGACCAGGCGCATCCCCTGCGTTTCGACGACGGTCACCGCCATGTCGAGGTCGTCCGTCGCCAGGGCGTGATTGACGGCATCGCTCACGTAGTGGTGGTCGGCGAACCATTGCGCGGCGGCGCGGTGCAACGCCGGAACTCGTTCGGGCTGATCACGTTCGAGGCGCCGGCGAAGGTACTCGGCGAACAGGTGATGGTATTCGAACCACTCCCGGTCGTCGTCGAGGCTCCTCAGGAACAGGTCCCGTGACTCGACTTGTTCGAGCAGAGCCTGCCCCCGCGGCACATTCGCCAGCACCGACGCGAGGTCGCCGCAGACACGCTCGGTGATCGAGGTCGCGAGCATGAAGTCGAGTAGCGCGGGTTCGAGGGTGCTCAGGACGTTTTCGGCCAGGTACTCACCGATGGCGTGATGCCGCCCCGACATGTGCCGGATGAGGTCGCCGGGATCGGATCGGTCCCGCAGCGACAGGGAGGCCAGTTGCAGTGCCGCGACCCATCCGTCCGTTGTCTCCTCGAGCGCCTCGACGTCGGCGTCGGCGAGTTCGAGTCCGCCGATGTCGACGAGGAATCGCTGTGACTCACCGAGATCGAAACGTAACGCCATGCTGTCGATTTCCACGAGTTCGTCCCGGACGCGGAGCTTCGCCAGCGGAAGTCCCACCTGGGTGCGGCTCGTCACCACGATCTGGAGGTGGTGGCAACCATTCTCGAGGACAAAATCCATGGCCTCGATCGTTTTCGGGTCGGACACCCGGTGCCAGTCGTCGATGATCACCACCACGTGTCGCCGGCCTTCGTGGATCTGGTCGACGAGCGAAGTGAGCACGTACCGCTCGGCATCCTCGCCGTTCTCCTCGAGTGCCTGCCCCAGTTCGTCGGCGAGCGAGGGATCGGCCCGGCGGATCGCCTCGACGAGGTGGGACAGGAACCACACGACGTTGTTGTCGTCGTTGTCCACGGTCAGCCAGGCGACGACGGCGCCCTCGCGGACGAGTTCGTCACGCCACTGCGCGGCGACCGTGCTCTTCCCGAACCCGGCGGGTGCGTGGATCAACGCCAGACGTCGGCGGTGCCCTCGTCGAAGCATCTCGAGCGGCCGGGTCCGCGGCACCAGCAACCGCATCGGCGTCGGCGGACGGAAGCGAGCCGCGGCGCTGGGGGGTGTGGCGCCCGAGCGCCGGCGATAACTGCGGCCGCGTCCGGACACGGCCGACTGAGTGGTCGGGGTTGCCGACTGTTCCACACGCGGGAATTCGCCGACCGTGGAGGGCAGTGCCATCTCGTCGATGCCGAGATTGTGCCTGCGTTGCGCCTCCTGCAATTCTCGGCCGAAATCCGCTGCGCCTGCGGGACGATCGGCCGGATCGTCGGCCATGGCATGTTCGATCGCGGAGCATACGTCGTCCGGAACGTCTTCCCCCCGAAGATCCGGAACAGGTTGGGTGGCGATCCGCAGGAACTGCGCGACGAGCCTCTCGCCGCTGCGGCGCTCGAACGCAGCATGTCCCGTGAGGAGGCAGAACAATGCGGCGCCGAGGCTGTACACGTCCGACGCCACGGAAGGGGGCTCACCCCGGAGCACCTCGGGCGCGGTGTACGCGGGCGAACCGGTGATCATGCTCGACGTAGTTTCGAATCCGCCCGACACGCGGGCGATGCCGAAGTCGGTGAGCTGGGGTTCGCCGTAGCCGGTGAGCAGGATATTGGCCGGCTTGACGTCCCGGTGCAGCGTCCCCGCGCGATGCGCCGTCTCGAGCGCCCCCGCCAACTTGATCCCGACCCGAAGCACCTCCGCCCAGGGCAGGGGTCCTTCGTGGCGTACCCAGGCCTCGAGTGAATCGCGCGGGTGATACGGCATCACGATGTACGGCCTGCCGCTCGGCGTCACCCCCGATTGAAGGATGTCGACGACGTGGGGATGCCCGGACAGCTTGCCCATCGCGCGCTGCTCGCGCAGGAACCGCGCGCGATCCTCGTCTCTCAGGTCGGACGAGAGAACCTTGATGGCCACTGTGCGATCGAGGGCGCTCTGGAGGCAGCGGTAGACGACCCCGAACCCACCCCGGCCGATCTCCCGTGCATCGTCGAACCCTTCTGCCGAGAGTTCTGCGACGATGTCGGTGACGGCGACCCGCGTAGTTGTTCGCGGATCCGAGTCGGTCGGCCCGGCTTCTCCTTCCGGGCCTCGTGGCACACTCATGACATCACCTTCTCGGTGCACTGACGCCAGCATATCGCGGTCGCACATTCCCGAGAGCGTGTTCGAGAGCGAGCGAACCTGAGGAGATTTCTACGTGACCGACACCGGAATTGCGGCACCCGACACGAACCCGGCCGCAGGCATTTTCGCCACGCTTCTCGACGAGCGGATCAGTTGCCGGGCCTTTCTGCCCCATCAGGTGCCGCGTCAGGTGATCGAGCGGATCCTCGAGTTGGCGCAGCAGACGCCGTCGTGGTGCAACACGCAGCCGTGGCAGGTGGCGATCACGGAGGGAGAAGGAACCGAACGGTTCCGTACGGGACTCGCAGAGTACGTGCGCAGCCATCCGCAAGAATCGGACTTCGACTTTCCCCGCGAGTACCGGGGTGAGCACAAGCTGCGTCGCCGGGAATGTGCCATGCAGCTGTATTCGAGTGTGGGCATAGCGGCCGGGGACCGGACGGCCTCGGCCGAACAGACCATGAAGAATTTCGACCTTTTCGGGGCGCCGCACGTCGCGATCGTCACCACCCATGAAGCGCTCGGAACCTACGGCGCGGTCGACTGTGGCCTGTACGTCGACAGCTTTCTCCTCGCGGCGCAGAGCCTCGGGGTCGCCACCATTCCCCAGGCTGCGCTCGCAGGTAGTTCGCCCTATATCCGCGACTTCTTCTCGCTGTCGGAGGAGCGCAAAGTCGTCTGCGGTGTCTCGTTCGGCTACGCCGACCCCGGAAACCCGGTCAACCAATTCCGTACCCACCGCGAAAGCGTCGACAACGTGGTCGAGTGGGTGTCGCAGTAACGTGCTCGACCGTGATTCACTGTTCGCTCTCTTGCGGCGCCGCCCCGATGTCGAGGCACCGAACCTGGTGGCCGTCGACGCCGCAGACCGTCTGATCCTCGACGAGGCCACGACCGCTCTAGCGGACGCGCCTGCGGGAACCGTCGCCGTGATCGGGGACCACTACGGTGCGCTCACACTCGGCGCCGCGGTAACGCACGCCTCCACCGGCATCCGGGTGTTCCAGGATCCGCTGACGGGGGAGCAGGCGCTGGCCCGCAACGCTGAGGCGGCAGGTCTGACGTCGTGCTATCGGCAGTGCGCCCTCGGGCAGGACCTACTCGAGGGTGCGCGCGTGGTCCTGCTGCAATTGCCGCGGAGCCTGAGCGAGCTCGCCGAGATCGCCGAGGCGATCGCGCGTCACGCCGACCCCGGCGTGGTGGTTTTCGCCGGCGGCCGGAACAAGCACATTTCCACCGGGATGAACGAGGTGCTCCACCGCTCGTTCGCGTCCGTGCGGGCAACACTCGGGCGGCAGAAGTCGCGGGTGCTGATCGCGAGCGGTCCGGTGGCGTCCGCTCGGTCAAGTTTCCCGGTCACCGAACATATCGACGAGCTCGGCCTCGATGTCGTCTCCCACGGAGCCGCGTTCGCCGGTTCCACACTGGACATCGGTACCCGGTGCCTCCTCGACTTCCTCCCGCGCGTGAACCCCGCCGCGCAGACCGCCGTCGACCTCGGCTGCGGCACCGGCATCCTGGCTGTCAGCCTCGCTCGGCTGCGGCCCGGCATCTCGGTCATCGCCACCGACCAGTCGGCGGCCGCAGTCGCATCCGCTTCGGCCACGGCCCGTGTCAACGGAGTCGCCGACCGGGTGAGCACACTGCGCGACGACGTGATGTCGACACTGCCCACCGGAAGCTGCGACGTCGTCCTCTGTAATCCACCGTTCCACGTCGGCGCGGCCGTACACACCGGTGTCGCCATCAAGATGTTCGCCGAGGCGGGACGGGTACTCCGTTCCGGTGGCGAAATGTGGACCGTGTACAACTCTCATCTCGGGTATCGAGGCCGGCTGCAACGGCTGGTCGGGCGCACCGACGTGGTCGGCCGCAACGCCAAATTCACCGTGACCCGGTCGATCGCCTGATCGCCGCGCCGCCGGGCACTCGTCTGGCGGCTGCCACTGCGGCACCGGTAGAGTCCGAATTGTCCGACCCGAAGCGAAGAACGGGAACTCGCGGTGGGGTGCCGGACGTTCATCATATGAGAGAACCCGGATTCACCCGGCGAGCCACGAGAAGGGATGTGCACGGTGCGCACCACCAGTAACCCGGTGTTCCGTAACCTGCCCAAACAAGAGGGCAACGGCGGATACGCCTCGTTCGGATCTACGACGGCCGGCGCCGCGCAGGTCACGCAGCAGTTCGGTCAGCCTCAGTACACCCAGGCCGAGCCCTACCGCACGGGCCCCGACTACCGTTCGATGACCATCGACGATGTCGTCACGAAGACCGGAATCACACTCGGTGTGCTCACGGTGTCGGCGATCATCTCCTACTTCCTGGTCACCAACGACGCGGGGCTCGCGGGGCCGTTGGTCATCGGTGGCGGCCTGGTCGGTCTCGTCCTCGTGCTGATCGCCACTTTCGGCCGCAAGATGGACAACCCGGCGATCGTGCTGGCCTACGCCGTCGCGGAAGGTCTGTTCCTCGGGGCGCTGTCGTTCATGTTCACCGACATCACGTTCGGTGGAGTCGGTGGCGCGGCGCTGATCGGCCAAGCAGTCCTCGGTACGTTCGGTGTGTTCTTCGGCATGCTCGTCGTCTACAAGACGGGCGCAATCCGAGTCACGCCCCGCCTGACGCGGATGATCATCGGCGCTCTCATCGGTGTCGTCGTCCTCGCCTTGGGCAACGTGATCGCCAGCTTCTTCGTCGAAGGCGGGCTCGGACTGCGTGACGGCGGCACGATGGCCATCATCTTCAGCCTCGTCTGCATCGGTATCGCCGCCTTCAGCTTCCTGCTGGACTTCGACGCTGCTGACCAGCTGATCCGCGCTCAGGCGCCGGAGAAGGCCGCCTGGGGAGTCGCCTTCGGACTCACGGTCACCCTGGTGTGGCTGTACGTCGAGATCCTCCGCCTGCTGAGTTACTTCAACAACGACTAGCAGTTTCACGAGAAGGCCCCCGAGAGCATGCTCTCGGGGGCCTTCTCGCGCTTCGCGCCCGTGCGCCTTTTTGGTTGCTCCAGCTACCACAAAGGCGCACGGGCGGCGGAGCCGCCTCAGCTCAGGCGTTCGAGGACCATGGCCATGCCCTGCCCGCCGCCGACGCACATGGTCTCGACGCCGAACGTCTTGTCCTGCTCACGCAGGTTGTTGAGCAGGGTGTTGGTGATGCGAGCACCGGTCATACCGAACGGGTGGCCGAGGGCGATGGCGCCACCGGAGATGTTCAGCTTGTCCTCGTCGATCTTCAGCTCACGGGCCGAACCGAGGACCTGGACCGCGAAGGCCTCGTTGATCTCGAACAGGTCGATGTCCGAGACACTCTTCCCGGCAAGTGCGAGCGCCTTCTTCACGGCCTCGATCGGCCCGAGACCCATGATCTCGGGCGACAGACCCGACACACCGGTCGACACGATCCGGGCCAGCGGAGTCAATCCGAGGGCCTTCGCCTTCGTATCCGACATGATCACCAGCGCGGCGGCGCCGTCGTTGAGCGGGCACGCGTTGCCGGCGGTGACGGTGCCGTCCGGCCGGAACACCGGCTTGAGCTGGCTGACGGCCTCATAGGTGGTGCCGGCGCGCGGGCCGTCGTCGGTGCTGACGACGGTGCCGTCGGGAAGGGTGACCGGAGTGATCTCCCGCTCGAAGAACCCGTTCTTGATGGCCTCCTCCGCACGGTTCTGCGACCGGACACCCCAGCGGTCCTGCTCCTCACGGCTGATGCCGGTGGCGGATGCCACGTTCTCGGCGGTCTGACCCATCGCGATGTAGACGTCGGGCAGCAGGTCGTCCTCACGCGGATCGGTCCAGGCGACGCCGCCCTCGGCGAGCTTGCCGGTCCGGGCCTCGGCGTCGGCGAACTTCGGGTTCTTCGTGTTGGGCAGACCGTCGGCGTTGCCGGTGACGAAGCTCGACACCGACTCGACACCGCCCGAGATGAAGACGTCGCCCTCGCCGGCCTTGATCGCGTGCAGCGCCATGCGGGTGGTCTGCAGCGAGGACGAACAGTACCGGTTGACGGTCACACCGGGCAGGAAGTCGTAGCCCAGCTGCACGGCGACGACGCGGGCGATGTTGAACCCGGACTGCCCGGCCGGCTGGCCGCACCCGAGGAGCAGGTCGTCGATCTCGGTGGGATCGAGTTCGGGGACCTTCGCCAGCGCCGCGGCAACCATCTGCGTCGTCAGATCATCCGGGCGGATCGACTTCAGTGAGCCCTTCATGGCCCGACCGATCGGTGAACGTACTGCAGAGACGATTACTGCCTCGGGCATCAATAACTCCTTTGTCGGCTGCGGAGGTCTGCACTGTGTTGCAGGCCACCGATTTCATGGCTGTTCAGACAACCTACGTCGTCGCCTCCGTGCGCGGATATCTCCGTCTCACTGGGCGGCCTTCCGGACTCGCGACGCCGACGCCTCCTCGATTCCGAGAAGGTCGTCGAGGCGACCCGTCGCACGGCGTCGCGCGGCACGTCGCCACAGAAAGCGATTGAGCGAGGCGAGTGTTCGCGTCGAGAACTTGCGTGCCTCGGCTGCTTCCGAGACCTCGGGCAGGTCCGGGAGAGGGCCGCCGTGCCACATGCCCAGTGCCGTGGCGAGGACGGGCACGATCTGCATTGCCGCCAGTTCGTATCCCGCAGCAGAAGGATGGAAGTGGTCGGCCGAGAACATTCGGTCGGGGGCAGCCAGGAATTCGCGCGCCAGCAAATCGGCCAGCGCAACCGGATGTCCCCCCGCCGCAGTGACCGCGACCGCCTGCGCTCTCGCCAGACGCAGGCCCCACGTGCGGACGACGGTGCGCAGGGGCTGCGGTATGGCTGTGACGACTCCCAGGTCGGGGCACGTCCCGACGACAACGGCGCAGTCGTGCTCCCTCAATCGGGCGACGGCCTCACCCAGCCTGTGGGCCGAGGCGCGAATCGAGTTCTTCGCTGTGACGTCGTTGGCTCCGACGAGAATGACGGCGGCGTCCGGCGGCGGCCCCGCCACGAACATCGCGTCGACCTGGCCGCTGAGTCCCCGCGAGGTGGCACCGCCGATTGCCTTGGTGCTCAGCCGAACCCGCTTACCCGTCTCGTCGGCGAGGCGGCGGGCGATCTGCACGCCGGGCACTTCCTCCGCCGTCAGGCAGCCCACGCCTGCAGCGGTCGAGTCGCCGAAGATCATCAGGTGCAGGTCGAACGGTGCGCCGCGACGCCAGCGTTCCACGTCCGCGCTGCCAGGGGCGTACACGCCGTCGGCCTCCGGCGGTTTCGCGACGTTGCGTCCGATGACGCCTCTCGCCGCCGTCGCCTGCGACATGAGGTATGAGTACGCTACCCAGGACAGTGTTCCTGCGCTCGATCCCGCTACTACCGCCGTGGCGCCGGCCTTCACTCCGGTCTGCCAGGTGCTCTTCGGCACTGCACTCACCTTTCCGCTACCTGGTGTGTTTCTCACGGGTTCCGGCGGACTGCGTCCGTACCAATCTAGCCGCGTCCGATGCCTCGTGCCGGACGTCTGTGAGCATCCGATCTGCGCATCTGGGACCATGGAGTCATGCGCATCGCGGAACACGTCGTCGACCTGATCGGCAACACCCCTCTCGTCAAGCTCACTTCGGTTATCGGCGGCGAGCACGGGACCGTTGCAGCCAAGCTCGAGTACCTGAACCCCGGCGGAAGCTCGAAGGACCGCATCGCGGTCAAGATGATCGACGCCGCCGAGGCGTCGGGCGAGCTGAAGCCGGGCGGAACCATCGTCGAACCCACGTCCGGCAACACCGGCGTCGGGCTGGCCCTGGTGGCACAGAAACGTGGGTACAAGTGCGTGTTCGTGTGCCCCGACAAGGTCGGCGAAGACAAGCGCAACGTCCTCAAAGCCTACGGCGCCGAGGTCGTGGTGTGCCCGACCGCGGTCGCGCCGGAACACCCCGACAGCTACTACAGCGTGTCCGACCGCCTCGCCCGCGACATCCCCGGCGCGTGGAAGCCGAACCAGTACGCCAACCCGGGCGGTCCGCAGAGCCATTACGAGACCACCGGACCCGAGATCTGGGCCGACACCGACGGAAAAATCACCCACTTCGTCGCGGGCGTCGGCACCGGCGGCACCATCACCGGCACCGGCCGCTACCTCAAGGAGGTGTCGGGCGGGAAGGTCAAGATCATCGGCGCCGACCCCGAGGGCTCCGTGTACTCCGGCGGCACCGGCCGTCCCTACCTGGTCGAAGGTGTCGGCGAGGACTTCTGGCCGAGCGCCTACGACCCGTCCATCCCCGACGAAATCATCGCCGTCTCCGATGCCGACTCCTTCGAGATGACGCGCCGACTCGCGCGTGAAGAAGGCCTGCTGGTCGGCGGATCGTGCGGCATGGCCGTCGTCGCCGCACTCGAGGTCGCCAAGCGTGAGGGTCCCGACGCGGTGATTGTCGTTCTCCTCCCCGACGGCGGACGCGGCTACCTGTCCAAGATCTTCAACGACAAGTGGATGGCCTCCTACGGCTTCCTCCGCACCCCGCTCGACGGCAAGCCGGACGAGAAGACGGTCGGCGACGTGCTGCGCGGCAAGTCCGGCGAGCTCCCGGACCTCGTTCACACGCACCCGTCCGAGACGCTGCGCGACGCCATCGAGATCCTCCGCGAGTACGGGGTGTCCCAGATGCCCGTCGTCGGGGCCGAGCCGCCCGTCATGGCCGGTGAGGTCGCGGGAAGTGTGACGGAGCGCGACCTTCTCAGCGCCGTGTTCGAAGGCCGTGCCCACCTCGCCGATCCGGTCGAGAAGCACATGAGCAAGCCTTTCCCGCTCATCGGTTCGGGTGAGCCGGTGTCGGCCGCGACGAAGGCGCTGGGGGATACCGACGCGCTGATGGTGGTGGACGACGGTAAGCCGGCCGGCGTCATCACTCGCCACGACCTGCTCGGTTTCCTCAGCGCCGGGTCCTAGGGCGAGACATCGGGACGGGCTGCTCGCCGGACGCGGGCGGCCCGTTCCACATCCGAGGGGGGAAATCAGTGGGTGCTCGTCTGTGTCGTGTCGTGGGGGTTCCGATCATCGGACTGATGGTTGCCGGGTGCGGGCAGGCGGTCGACGGTGTCGCCCAGCCGGCATCGGTGGCGACAGCGAAACCCAGCTCTGCGGTGGTGGCCGAGTCGACCGACTGCGACCACCTGACGGAGGTGCTGGGGTCGTTGGTATCGGACCGGCCGTATCTCACCGAGGCAGCCCTGCCGGGCTCCGCCGATCCCACCTGCTCGTGGTCGAAGGGGCCGGCCAACGTGCTGAGCACCCTCACGGCGTCCGTCAAGCCGCAGGCGACGGACCCGGTGGTCATCGTCGAGATGAGGAACGGGACGAATGTGATCCCCGATCCGCGGTCCACGGCAGTGGACGGGGTGGTCCTCGACGTCGTCGCCATGGCACTGCTCACGCCGACACACAGCATCATCGTCAACGCGATCGACCCCTCCGTGAGCGACGAGACCAAGCTCGACGTCGCATTCGCGATTGCGAAGTATCTGCAAGATTAGGTCCCCACTACGCTGGCCTACATGAGTGAGCAGCGCAGCAAAGCGGACAACATCAGCTGGCAGGGTTTCTCCACCAAGGCCGTGCACGCCGGATTCGACCCCGACCCGCAGACCGGCGCCGTCAACGTCCCGATCTACGCGAGCTCGACGTTCGCACAGGACGGCGTCGGCGGCATGCGTAACGGGTTCGAGTACGCCCGCACGGGCAACCCCACCCGCCGGCCGCTCGAGGCCAACCTCGCAGCCCTGGAGTCGGGCACGTACGGCCGGGCGTTCGGCTCGGGCATGGCCGCCACCGACTGCGTCCTGCGTGCCGTCCTCCGCCCGGGCGACCACCTCGTCATCCCCAACGACGCCTACGGTGGCACGTTCCGCCTGATTGACAAGGTCTTCTCCCAGTGGGGTATCGAATACACCCCCGTACCGGTGTCCGATGTGGATGCCGTGCGCAACGCGATCCGGCCGAACACAAAACTGGTGTGGGTCGAGACCCCCACCAACCCGTTGCTCACCATCGGTGACATCGAAGCGCTCACCGAGGTGGCGCACGCGGCCGACGCGAAGATCGTCGTCGACAACACGTTCGCGTCGCCTTACCTGCAGCAGCCGCTGCAGCTCGGCGCCGACATCGCCCTGCACTCGACCACTAAATACATCGGCGGCCACTCCGACGTCGTCGGCGGCGCACTGGTCACCAACGACGAAGAACTCGACGCGGCATTCGCATTCCTCCAGAACGGTGCCGGCGCCGTACCCGGTCCCTTCGATGCCTTCCTCACGCTGCGCGGCATCAAGACCCTCGCCCTCCGCATGGAGCGGCACAGTGACAACGCCGAAAAGGTCGTGGAGTTGCTCACCGGGCACCCGGCCGTCTCCAAGGTCATCTACCCCGGCCTCGAATCGCACAGCGGTCACAAGATCGCCGAGAAGCAGATGCGTCGTTTCGGCGGCATGATCTCCGTCCGGCTCGCCGGCGGCAAGCAGGCGGCGCTGGACTTCTGCTCGCGAACCGAGATCTTCACCCTCGCCGAGTCGCTCGGTGGTGTCGAATCGCTGATCGAACATCCCGGTGCGATGACGCACGCCTCCACCGCCGGTTCGCTGCTCGAGGTCCCGGACGACCTCGTGCGGCTGTCCGTCGGCGTCGAAGACGCGGCCGACCTCGTGGGCGACATCGAGCAGGCGCTGAAGTAGGCGGCTTCGCCGCCCGTGCGCCTTTTTGGTAGCGGCAACTACCAAAAAGGCGCACGGGGCGCGGAGCGCCCTATGCTGGCCCGCGTGGAATCCGTCACGCTCGAGCAGATCAGGGCAGCCCGTAGGCTGCTGGCCCCCGTGATGCGCCGGACGCCGGTGATCGCATCGAGGGCGTTGTCCGAGCGGTGCGGGCACGAGGTGTCGCTCAAGTGCGAAAATCTCCAGCGCACGGGTTCTTTCAAGCCGCGTGGTGCGTATTACCGGATCGCGAATCTCGCCGAGGAGGAACGCGCGTGTGGTGTCGTCGCCGCGAGTGCCGGTAATCACGCCCAGGGTGTGGCCTGGGCGGCCACCGACCTGGGCATCGCGTCGACCGTCTTCATGCCGACGGGCGCGCCCCTACCGAAACTCGTCGCAACCAAGGCCTACGGCGCGACCGTGCATCTGACCGGTGACACCGTGGACGACGCCCTGGTGGCGGCGAAGGAATTCGCTGCGGAGACCGGGGCGGTGCTGATTCACCCGTTCGACCACGTCGACATCGTGGCAGGGCAGGGGACGGTGGGCCTCGAAATTCTGGAGCAGGAGCCGGACGTCGGCACCATTGTCGTTCCGACGGGCGGTGGTGGCCTCATTGCGGGGATCGCCGCCGCGGTGTCGGAGTTGCGTCCCGACGTGCGCATCATCGGCGTCCAGGCCGAGCAAGCAGCCGCGTGGCCCGCTTCGCTCGCCGAAGGCCGTCCTGTGCCGTTGGCGAGCATGTCCACCATGGCCGACGGCATTGCGGTCGGCCGACCGGGCGACGTCCCGTTCGCGCACGTCGGCACTCAGGTCGATGCCATCGTCACGGTGAGCGAGGACGCGCTGTCCCGCGCCCTGCTGTTGTGCCTAGAGCGCGCGAAACTCATCGTCGAACCCGCCGGCGCCGCGGCGGTGGCGGCTCTGATCAGTTGCGCCCAGGCCGAGCTCGGCCTCACCGGAAAGGTCTGCGCCGTGCTGTCGGGCGGCAACGTCGACCCGCTACTGCTGACCCATGTCGTCAACCACGGGTTGCGCGCGTCGGGACGCTATCTCGGTGTGCACGTGACCATTCCGGACCGACCGGGTGGTCTGGTCGGCCTCCTCGAAGTCGTCAGCGGGAACGGGGCCAGCGTGGTCGACGTTGTTCACTCCCGGACCGGTGGCTCACTCGCACTGGACGAGGTGGAGGTATTCCTCACCGTAGAGACCCGTGGCCCGGGACATCGGCAGGATCTGCTCGACGCGCTCGACGCCGCCGGATACGCCGTTCGGCTGCAGCACTGAGCGCGCCGCTAGTGTGGCCATCCATTGACGGTGCTCACCCGGAACTCCTGATCCACCAGTCGCGCGGGTAGCTTCAGTTCGGCCAGCCAGCTGACGGCGCCGCCGCCCATCGCGACCGCCGCCGTACTGGTCGCGTGGGCGGTGGTGCAGCAGTCGGCCACCACGGACACCGTGCGCCACAACGCCATCGGGTCGGGACGCAAGGGTTTCACGGTGCTGGCGGTCGCCACGCCCGCACCCGACGGAATCGACACCTGGCAGGTGGGGTCGCCCGGCAGGTCTTGAACCTGTATCTGCCACCCACCCGGCGGCGTAGGTCCGGCGGTGGCGATGTCGCCGCCCAGGGCCACCAGCACGCCGCAGCCGAGGAGTTCGGCGGTGGTCGAGGCGCAGTGGTCTGCCGAGCTCGCGCGAGCGGTGGCCGTGAGATCGAGCTGCACTCCCTCGGGCAGCGTCACCTCGGTTCCGTCGACCCCGACCGTGCGCCAGGAGTGGGTGGTGGATGCCGACGTGGGGTCGAGCTTTCCGTCCGTGATCCGTGCCGCAGACAGTGCATCGGCGATGAATCGGGCGAACAGTGGGGTCACGCTGTTCTTCCCGTGCCGGAGAGAGTGGATCTCGGCGTCGGATCGCTCGCGATTGACCGCGGCGTCTGCTGCCGCGAGATAGCCGCGCACCAGGTTGGCGGCCGAATCGAGGGCGCCCGGGTCGGTGACGACGACACGCACGTGCCCACCCCACGTCGACCATTCGGTCGCGCTACGCGCACCGGTCATGCTGTGGTTACTTTCCGCGTCTTCAGAATCCGCTGGACACCGCATCCGGTGTTCCGGAGCCTGCCGAGACGAGGGGAGCGGCGACGGCCGCGTCGGACGAAGAGGCGTCCGCGGCGGCCGCGATGCCGCCACCGGCGACCAACCCGGCGATCCCGGCTGCGGCGAGCGCACGCCGAACGGGAAGCAGGCGGGCATTCCGTCGATCTTCACTCATGTCCACCACCTTCCACGACAAACCTGTGAGCAACCTGGGAATCAGTTCGGAGAGCGATGCGAGGCCGGCTCAGAGGGGTGGAGTGCAGTCGGGCCGGGTGGAAACACGCACGCACGGTCGTGTGCGACGGCCCGAAGCCTGCTCACCGCACGAAATGGCTGCTGCCCAAGCTGCCGAATTCGGCCCGCGCCTGCTGTACCCCGTCGTAACGTGAACCTACTCGGTTCGGCATACCGAGGAGGAGGAGCGCACGTATGTCAGTTGATGCAGCGGCGATCATCGTGGCGATCACCACAGCAGCGGGGGCAATGGTTCAAGGAGCAGACATACCGCAGCCAGTGAAAGACCAAGCGGCGGACGCTATCCAAGTTGTAGAGCAAGCTTCTCCCGACGTTCAGAAACAGGTGAACGACGCCATTTCGGCTCTCCCGGAACCAGCACGACAGCAAGCCGAGCAAATGGTCACCGACGCATCCGAGGTGGTGAAGCAGGCGACCGATCCCTATCTTCCGGCGCCGCCTGCTGCAGACGCACCGCCGGCGCCGCCCCCGCCGGTCCCCGGACCCGAGCAGGCACTCGTCCTCCCCGACAGTCCGCTCGACCAGCCCCCGGCGCCGATGGCCTCGGGTGCACAAACCGTGATCGGTGGGCTGGCCGCCGTCCCCGGCGTCCCCGCCATCATCAGCGGCCTCGGATCCTTGATTCCCTCGGTTCCTGCCGGCTTTCCCGGGGTCTCACTGGCCCCGATCGGAGCCATCGCCGTGTTCGCCCCCTGGATCCGCAAGGCCGGCTCGTTGTGTGAAGGAATCAAACCGCCGACCCTGGCCGCTCTGTACTCGGTCGAGAACGGCTTCAGACATGGGGCGGCCTCGCCGGTGTCGAGGGCGGGTGCCCGCGGACCTGGTCAATTTCTGCCCGGCACCTGGGCCAAATACGGCAAGGACGCGGACGGCGACGGCAAGGTGGACATCAACGGCGTCGCCGACCCGATGATGGCGTCCGGCCAGATGCTGTGCGACCTCCACGCGCAGATCGACGCCTGGAAGAAACAAGGCGTGGTCAAGGGTGACACCCTCGACCTCACCCTTGCGGCCTACAACGCCGGTGCGGGTGCGGTGCGCACGTCGGGCGGCATGCCCGCCGGAAAACCGGACTACGTCCACGAAACCCAGCCGTATGTGGCACGGATCCGGTCGCTCGAAGAATCGTTCGCCCGGATGTTGTCGCCGTTCTTCTACGGTGTCGGCGCCGGGGAGCCGAGCCGGGTGGTCGAGATGGCGATGCGGTTCATCGGTCTGCCGTATGTGTGGGGCGGCGGCAACATCAACGGACCGTCCGGCGGGGGGTTCGACTGCTCCGGCCTCACCTCGTTCGCCGTCTACGCCGCCACCGGCATCAAACTGCCCCGGACCTCGGAGACTCAGTGGCGCGTGGGCGTCGAGATCCCGCTCTCGGAGGCGAAGCCGGGCGACCTGCTCTTCGGAAACTGGCAGTCGGGTGGTCCCGGGCACGTGGCGATCTATGTCGGACACGGCCAGATGCTCCACGCACCCACCACGGGTGACGTAGTGCGCATCGGTGCGGTGTTCTCCGGCATGAAGGCCCGCAGAATCATCTGAGCGCGAACTGCACCACCAAAAAACTCCGGTCCGGGCGCATCGCCCGGACCGGAGTTCTGTGAAGCAGAGCCGATATCAGCTGTGGTAAGGCTCAGCGCTGACGAGCGTCACCTTCATGCTGCTGCCGTTGGGCAGCGTGTACTCGCGCGTCTCGCCGACCTTCGCCTCGAGCAGTGCCCCACCCAACGGTGAGTTGGGGGAGTAGACCTCGAGCTTGTTGTCGCGTGCGCCCTCTTCGCGGGTGGCGATGAGGAACGTCTCGGTGTCCTTCTCGTCGCCGTCGTAGTAGACCTTCACCACCGAGCCGGGCAACGCCACGCCGGACTGGGTGGGTGCCTCGCCGACCTTCGCGCTGTTCAACAACTCCTGGAGCTGGCGGATACGAGCTTCCTGCTGGCCCTGCTCTTCGCGGGCCGCGTGGTAGCCACCGTTCTCCTTGAGATCGCCCTCTTCGCGTCGCTCGTTGATCTCGGCGGCGATGACGGGTCGATTGGCAATGAGTTGGTCGAGTTCGCTCTTGAGCCTGTCATGTGACTCCTGGGTCAGCCAGGTCACCTGGGTCTCGGTCATCTCGATCACTCCCTCGTAGTTGGAGCCCCCGGGCTCCCTCGACAGACCACTGCAACAGCAGTGATCAACGGCTCGGCGGATCAGCCGGCCGGGGCCGAACACAGATCCACCTTGCCGCCAATGCAGCAATACACGGTTCCAAACCGGAACCGTGTATCAGCCGATTCTAGCACGATCGGAGGTCGGAACCGGCGGAGAACCCGAACGGTCGCTCGGGGAGCGGCTGGTCAGCCGCCGGTGAGATACGCCGGAACGTCCAGGCTGCACCCATACACATCACCCATGGCCGGCGGCTCGGACGTGTAGACGGGGGCCGTGATCTTCACCGTCTGATGTGGCCCTCCGGCGATGTAGACCTCGCGCCGTCCCGTCTCGGATCCGTCCTTGGAGCGTGCACGGACGATGCACACCCCCGGGCGCGAAGGGTCGTCACGGGTGACGGTGAAGGTGATATCGAGCCGCGAGTCGTCGACAAGATCGAACGATGTGGCCTCGCTGTCGATGTCGGAAATCGTGAACCTGTCGTAGGCCGAGAACGCCACAACCACCCCGAGCACTACGACGACCGCGCCGAGCGCCCACGCGATCCAGCGCCTCGGCCGTGCAGGCTTCGCTGCACCTGTGTATCGGCCGGGGGGAAGCGTTCTCGTCATCACTCTGCTCTCACACCGCTCCAGTTCCTCACTGCTTCCAGCACTCGAGCGGGGTCACGGCTGCAAGCGGAACTATCGGGTGGAACTATAGAGGATGTGCGTCGGTGCGCCGTCAAGCGATGGCGGAGGACGAAGAGCGTACGACACGAACAAGCCGGCAACGGCTACTGGCGAAGTTGAGGTGAACGAATACGTGAGCGGATTCCGTCTCATGGCCGTCCATGCCCATCCCGACGACGAGTCGAGCAAGGGTGCGGCGACGACGGCCCGTTACGCCGCCGAGGGCAACGAAGTGCGGGTTGTGACGTTGACCGGGGGTGAACGCGGCGACATCCTCAATCCGGCGATGGACGTGCCCGGCGTGCGAGACCGCATCCACGAGGTCCGCATCGAGGAGATGGCCGAGGCCGCTCGCATCCTCGGTGTCCAGCACCAGTGGCTGGGATTCGTCGACTCGGGATTGCCCGAGGGTGACCCGCTGCCGCCGCTGCCGGAGGGGTGCTTTGCGCTGGTGCCGCTCGAGGTGGCCACCGAAGCTCTGGTCCGGGCCATCCGCGAATTCCGTCCCCACGTCATGACGACGTACGACGAGAACGGCGGTTATCCGCATCCCGATCACATCCGCTGCCACGAGGTGTCGATGGCCGCCTACGAGGCGGCCGCGGATCCGCAGCAGTTCCCCGACGCGGGCGAGCCGTGGAAAGTGCAGAAGGTCTACTACTCGCACGGGTTCATCCGTAAACGTCTCCTGCAGTTCCAGGAGGAGTACGAACGCCGCGGTGAAGAATTCCCGATGGCGGAGTGGCTCAAGAAGTGGAAGACCGAGCAGGGTGATCTGATGGCGCGCGTCACCACGCAGATCACCTGCGGCGACTACTTCCCGCAGCGCGACGACGCCCTGCGCGCCCACGCCACCCAGATCGACCCCAACGGTTCGTTCTTCGCTGTTCCGCTCGAGATCCAGCAGAAAATCTGGCCGACCGAGGAATTCGAACTCGCCAAGACCCGGGTCACCACCTCCATTCCGGAGAACGACCTGTTCGCCGGCGTTCACCCGGACGAGTCGCAGTGATGTCGTTGACGCTCGGTGTCGTCGCCGGGACGGTGGAACTGCTGGCGCAGACGCCCAGCACGCCCTCCGGTCCCGAGTTCGGTAAGGCCTCGCCTATCGGACTGGTGGTCATTCTCGCTCTGCTCGCGGGCGTGGTGCTACTGGTGCGCTCGATGAACAAGCAGCTGAAGAATCTGCCCGAGACCTTCGAACCGGACCATCCCGAACCCGACCAGGAAGCCGACGAGGGCACCGACCGCGGCGCACTGCACGGGGACAACGGGACCACGAGCGGGCCCTCCGGTCCCACCGACAATCCACCGAAGCTGCAGCAGTAGTCGAAGAGGAGCTGGACATGGACCCACGCGCACGCAACACACTCGGCGGGTCCACCAGCCCCTATCTGCGGCAGCACGCCGACAACCCGGTCCATTGGCAGCAATGGGGGCCGGAGGCGATCGAGTGGGCGCGTGAACGTGATGTGCCGATTCTGCTGTCGATCGGGTACTCCGCGTGCCACTGGTGCCATGTGATGGCGCACGAGTCGTTCGAGGACGACGCCGTCGCGTCGCTGATGAACGAGCATTTCGTGTGCATCAAGGTCGACCGGGAAGAGCGTCCCGACCTCGACGCCGTGTACATGAACGCCACCGTGGCGATGACAGGCCAGGGCGGTTGGCCGATGACGTGCTTCCTCACTCCCGACGGTGCACCGTTCTATTGCGGGACCTATTACCCGCCCGCGCCACGCGGCGGAATGCCGTCCTTCACCCAGCTGCTCGGCGCCATCGCCGACACGTGGCGGGACCGGCGCAGCGACGTCGACAATGCCGCGGAGTCGGTGGCGACGGAACTGCGCCGCGGAGCCGGCGGCATACCTACTGCGGATGTCGCGGTGGATGCCGCGCTTCTCGACGCGGCTGCTGCTGCCGTGTTGAAGGACGAGGACATTCCACGGGGCGGGTTCGGAGGTGCGCCCAAGTTTCCGCCGTCTGCGTTGCTGGAGGGTCTACTGCGCACCTACGAGCGTTCCGGGAACGCGAAGGTGCTCGAGACGGTGGAGCGCACGGCGTCCGCGATGGCGCGGGGCGGGATCTACGACCAGCTCGGCGGCGGTTTCGCCCGCTACTCGGTCGACGCCGAGTGGGTCGTGCCGCACTTCGAGAAGATGCTCTACGACAACGCCCAGCTACTGCGCGTGTACGCCCACCTCGGTCGGCGAACGGGTTCGGAGCTGGCGGTCCGCGTCACCGAGGAGACCGCGCAGTTCCTGCTCCGGGACCTGCGTACGGAGAACGGCTCGTTCGCGTCTGCGCTCGACGCCGACACGGAGGGCGTCGAGGGCCTGACCTATGTGTGGACACCCGCACAGCTCGTCGAGGTGCTGGGCGCCGAGGACGGCGAGTGGGCGTCGCATCTGCTGACCGTGACGCCGGAGGGAACCTTCGAAAAAGGCGCGTCGGTGATGCAACTCCTCGAGGATCCGGACGACTGGGAGCGGTGGGGTCGCGTGCGGAACGCTCTTTTCGCTCACCGTGCGATCCGGCCGCAGCCCGGCCGGGACGACAAAGTGGTCACCGCCTGGAATGGGATGACCATCACGGCGCTGGCCGAGGCCGGTGCCGGATTCGGCAGGCCGGAGTGGATCTCCGCGGCCGCCGAGTGTGCCCGCACGGTGCTGGACCTGCACCTTGTCGACGGTCGCCTGCGCCGTGCCTCGCTGGGGTCGGTGGTGGGCGAACCCGTGGGAATTCTGGAGGACTATGCGTGCCTCGGCACCGGACTACTCGCGTTGTTCCAGGCGACCGGCGACGCCGAATGGCTCGAACCCGCCGAGGCCCTGCTGGAGCGCGCGTTGCGACACTTCGCGGACGCCGAGCAGCCCGGCAGCTGGTTCGATACGGCGGATGATTCGGAAGTCCTGGTGACCCGTCCGCGCGACCCGGTCGACGGCGCCACGCCGTCCGGTGCCTCGTGCCTGGCCGAGGCCCTGCTCACCGCTGCGGCGGTGGCGGAGGCGGGCACCTCGGCCCGGTATGCCGCCGCGGCCGCCGCGTCACTCGACCGGGTGGCGCTGCTCCTCGAACGGGCACCGAGGTCGGCGGGACACTGGCTCGCCGTGGCCGAGGCGTCGGTGCGTGGGCCGATCCAGGTGGCGGTGGCAACGAACGGCGAGACCGGGCTGCTGGACGCTGCTCGCCGACTCGCTCCGGGTGGTGCGGTGGTGGTCGGAGGTGAACCGGATTCGTCGCCGCTGCTTGCCGACCGGCCGCTGGTGGGGGGCGATTCGGCGGCGTATGTGTGCCGCGGGTTCGTCTGTGATCGTCCGGTGTCGACCATCGGCGACCTGGCCGAGGCGTTGAGCCGGTAATTACTGTCCGAACACGACCAGCCAGACGGCGATGTAGTGGCACAACGCCGCGATCACGGTGGCGGCATGGAAGAACTCGTGATGCCCGAAGGTGGCCGGCCACGGATTCGGCCACTTCGTGGCATACAGCACGGCGCCCACCGAGTACAGGATGCCGCCGATGAGCAGCAACACCATGGGCAGGACCCCGACCTCGGAGGTCAGCTCCGGCGCCACCGGAACGATCGCCCAGCCGAGGAGCAGGTAGAGCGGAACACCGACCCACCGCGGCGCCGTCGGCCACAGCATCTTCAGGGCAACGCCGGCGAAGGCACCGGCCCAGACGACGATCAGCAGTGTGCGTCCGGTGCTCGAGGGCAGGCCCAGCAGCCCGAACGGTGTATAACTGCCGGCGATGAACAGGAAGATCATCGAGTGATCCGCCCGCTTCATCCACGTGCGGGCGGACGTGGTCTTCCAGTGCACTCGGTGATACGTGGCGCTGACCCCGAATACGCCACACACGGTGACGCTGTAGACCGCCGTGGCGACGGCCGCTTCCGCTGACACTCGGAGGCCGGACACGAGGACGAGGACCAGCCCGGCGATGACCGAGATACCGAACGCCCACAGGTGAATCCACCCACGCAGACGCGGCTTGACCGGGAGCTCGTCGAGTCCGAAAGCTGTCACAGGACACCCCTTCTCGCTGTTCGCGACTCGAACCTACGGAACCGTAGGTTCGCTTGTGGGGAGAGCGTACCCGTCGGTAGGACCACGGTGCACCACGTGTGACCGCCATCGCGAATCGCGATCGGCAGCGGCGTACTCTTGGCTGTCATGGTGATCTCCCGGTGAGTGTGCGAGGACTGCTGTACAGCATCTACGAGCGACGGTTGCTCGCGCGGCTCGAAGGTCTGCAGCACCCTCGGCACATAGCGGTGATGTGCGACGGCAACCGGCGGTGGGCCCGGGAGAACGGCTTCACCGACGTCAGTCACGGACACCGGATGGGTGCCCTCAAGATCTCGGAGATGCTGGGCTGGTGTGATGCGGCCGGGATCGAGATGGCCACCATCTATCTCCTCTCGACCGAGAATCTGCGCCGGGACGCGGAGGAACTGGACACTCTTCTCGAGATCATCACCGATGTCGTCGAAGAGATCTCCGGACCGGACAAGAACTGGAGTGTCAAGATCGTCGGTGCGCTGGACCTGCTGCCTGCCGAGCAGTCGCGCCGCTTGCGGGAGGCGGCGGAGCGGACCGAAGGCCGAACCGGCACCCATGTGAACGTCGCCGTCGGCTACGGCGGCCGGCAGGAAATCGCCGACGCCGTCCAGTCGCTGCTCTGCGAGAAACTCCTCGCAGGGTTGTCGGGCGACGAGTTGGTGAAGTCGATCACAGTCGACGGCATCGGCGGGCATCTCTATACGTCGGGTCAACCGGATCCCGACCTCGTGATTCGTACGTCAGGAGAACAGCGGCTGTCGGGGTTCCTGTTGTGGCAGAGCGCCTACTCCGAGATCTGGTTCACCGAGGCGTACTGGCCCGAGTTCCGTCGGGTCGACTTTCTGCGCGCGCTGCGCGACTACGCGGCCCGGCATCGCAGATTCGGCGTCTGAGCGACCACCCGGTTACAGCTTGCGCAGGCGCAGCCGGTTGATCGAGTGATTGGCGTCCTTGCGCAGCACGAGGGTGGCGCGGGGGCGCGTCGGCAGAATGTTCTCCACCAGGTTCGGTCGGTTGATGTTGTGCCAGATTTCCTGAGCGGCAGCGGTGGCGTCGCGGTCCGACAGGTTCGCATAGTGGTGGAAGTGGGCGTTCGGATTGGCGAACGACGTCTGGCGCAGGGCCAGGAAGCGCTGGATGTACCACGCCTCAATGTCCTCGATGCGGGCATCGACGTAGATGGAAAAGTCGAACAGATCCGAGACCATGAGACGCGGACCGGTCTGCAGGACGTTCAAACCCTCGATGATGAGGATGTCCGGCTGGCGCACCAAGTGGTACTGGCCGGGGATGATGTCGTACGAGATGTGCGAATAGACCGGTGCTGCTACCTCCTCGGCGCCCGACTTCACCTCGGTGACGAACCGCAGCAGCTTGCGTCGGTCGTAACTCTCCGGAAAACCCTTGCGGTGCATGATCCCGCGCCGGTTCAGCTCGTCGGTGGAGTACAGGAAGCCGTCCGTCGTCACCAGGTCGACGCGGGGGTGATGTTCCCAGCGGGCGAGCAGTGCTTGCAAGACACGCGCCGTGGTCGACTTGCCGACCGCGACACTTCCCGCGACGCCGATGACGAACGGCACCTGCTGATCCGGATGCTTCTCACCGAGGAACGTCGCGGTCGCGGCGAACAACCGCTGTCGCGCGGCCACCTGCAGGTGGATCAGACGGGAAAGCGGAAGATACACCTCCGCGACCTCTTCGAGGTCGATCTGCTCGCCGAGGCCTCGGAGTCCGTACAACTCCTCCTCGGTCAACACCAGCGGAGTCGACTTACGCAGCGTGCGCCACTGTTTCCGGTCGAATTCGACGTACGGGCTGGATTCGCTTGCCCGGGCCATCAGTTCCGCTCACACTCGAGCGACTGGGGGAGTGAGCCGTCCACGCCCGGAATCTCGGCCGTCGTCGTCGCGCTGGCGAGTAGCGGTTGCATAGTCGGATTGTGCTTGGTGCCACAGGCTGAGCTGTCGGCGGGTCACGCACACGGTTGTCCGACTAAGGTCGATCGACATGGAATCGGATTCGTTGGTTCGCGAATATCTGCTGCTCGGGCTGGGATTCGATCGGCTCGAAGAGGGATTCGTCGATGCGTACACCGGCGACCCGGCGCTGCGCCGGAAGGTCGAGAACGCGCCGCGGCCCGACCCGCGGGAACTGGCACGCACAGCAGCAACCCTGCGTGCGGAATTGCCGTCCGCGGGTCTGTCCGACGAGCGGACGCGGTTCCTCGACGTCCATTTGCGGGCACTCGAATGCTCGGGACGGAAGTTCGCCGGGGACGACGTCGGGTTCGTCGACGAGGTGGAGGCCTATTTCGACGTTCGCATTACACGCGGCGACGAGGAGCAGTACCGCGAGGCGCACCGCAAGATGGACACCGTGCTGCCCGGAACCGGCACACTCACCGAGCGGGTCCATGCCCACCGCGCCGCCGACGAGATACCGGCTGACCGGTTGAAGGACTGCGTCGACGCCTTCTCGAGCGCCCTGCGCGACCTGGTGCGCGAGCACTACGCCCTGCCCGAAGCCGAGGTCGTCGAGTACGAGGTGGTCGGGGACAAGCCGTGGTCGGGGTTCAACTACTACCTCGGAAACTACCGCTCCACGGTCGCCATCAACTCCGACCTGAAACAGCACATGGCAAATCTGCCTCGGCTCATCGCGCACGAGTCGTACCCGGGCCATCACACCGAGCACTGCCGTAAGGAAGCCGGACTCGTCGGCGCGGGGCAGCTGGAACAGACGCTGTTTCTCGTCAACACCCCGCAGTGCCTCATGGCGGAGGGTCTTGCCGACCTCGCGCTCGAATCCATCGTCGGTGAGAACTGGGGTCTGTGGGCGCAGGAAATCTACGCCGACCTCGGACTGCGATTCGACGGTGAACAGGCACAGCGACTGTCGGCGGCGTCCGGTCAGCTGCTCGGTGTCCGCCAGGACGCTGCGCTGATGCTGCACGACGAGCGCCGCAGCGCGGACGACGTCGCCCTGTTCCTGCAACGGTGGAGCCTGTCGACCCCCGAGCGGGCGCGGCAGTCGCTGCGCTTCCTGTCCTCGCCCCTGTGGCGGGCCTACACCAGCACCTACGTCGAGGGATACCGCCTGCTCGGCAGCTGGCTGGCGGAGGTCCCGGTGGGCGCGGAGCGGTCGGAACGGTTTCGTCGGCTCCTCGACGAACCCCTCGTTCCCAGTGCCCTCCGCCCCGTGAGTACTTCTTAACACTGGGGGGGCTGTTGCGAAATGTGTGACCGCGCTGGCGGGTGAGGGGGTGCCGCGGTGGGGGATCCCGCACCTTTGCGGCTCTCGGTCAGGTGGTGGCC
>NZ_JBIRXS010000040.1:0-51216 GCF_044389235.1 Rhodococcus sp. NPDC019647
AAGGTCTCCCCGCACAAGAAGGTCCGCAAGGTCGAGTTCATCGACCTGGTGCCGAAATCGGCCGCCGGCAAGATCCTCCGCAAGGACCTACGCGCTGCCGAGGCCGCAAAGTAGGCACTGCGACATGACTCACACCGAACCGACCGCGGTGTGGTCTACCGAATCAGAGCGGGATGTTCTTGTGATCGCCGCGATGCGCGGGGGCGGCCGCGAGGGCTGCGGTGATGACGCTGCGAGTCTTGGCCGGGTCGATCTCCTCGTCCACCACACCGATCGCGACGGCGCGATCGACACCACCGGCGATGCTCTCGTGCTCGATGGCCAGACGCTCGTGCAGGGCCTCACGCTCTTCTTCGGGCGCGGCGGCGAGCGCACGCTTGTGCAGGATGCCGACCGCAGCCTTGGCGCCCATCACGGCGACCTCGGCGTCGGGCCAGGCGTAGACGGCGGTGGCCCCGAGCGCGCGAGAGTTCATAGCGATGTATGCGCCGCCGTAGATCTTGCGCGTGACCACCGTGACCCGGGGAACCTTGGCCTCGGCGAACGCGTGGAGCAGCTTGGCGCCCCGGCGAACCACGCCTTCCCATTCCATGCTGACGCCGGGGAGGTAGCCGGGGACGTCGACGATGACGACGAGGGGGATCCCGAACGCGTTGCACAGGCGCACGAAACGCGCCGACTTCTCCGCACTTTCGGAGTTGAGGCAACCGCCGAGGCGAAGCGGGTTGTTGGCGATGACGCCGACCGTGCGGCCGCCGAGGCGGCCCAGCCCGGTGACGATGCTGCGCGCGTAATTGCCCTGCAGCTCTTCGAAGCTCGACTCGCCCTCGACGTTGTCGAGTAGTTCGTGCACGATCGGGCGAACGTCGTAGGCGCGCTTGGCCGACTCCGGCATGAGGGCGCGGAGATCGGTGTCACCGTGTTCGGCAGCGGCCTGGTCGAATTCGCCTTGCTCGCAGAACATCGACACGAGGCGCCGCGCCCGATGCAGGGCATCGGCCTCGTCGTGGGCGGCGATGTGCGCCACACCCGACTTCTTGGTGTGGGTGTCGGGGCCGCCGAGGGACACCATGTCGACCTGTTCGCCGGTGACACTGCGCACCACGTCGGGGCCGGTCACGAAAACGCGGGCCTCGGGCGCCATAATGACGATGTCGGTGAGGGCGGGGCCGTATGCCGCTCCGCCGGCGGCGAAGCCGAGTACTACGGAAATCTGGGGGATGCGACCGGAGGCACGCACCATGGCCTCGAAGACGAGTCCGACGGCGTGCAGCGCCTCGACGCCTTCGGCGAGGCGCGCACCACCCGAATGCCAGAGCCCGACGATGGGGGCATCTTCCTCGAGGGCGGTGTCGATCGCCGTGACGATGTGCTTACAACCTTCGACTCCCATGGCACCGCCCATGACGGTGGCATCGGAGCAGTAGGCGATGGTGCGGACACCGTCGATGTTGCCGACCGCAGCCAGCACACCGGACTTGTCACGCGGGTGCAAGGGGACGACGGTCCCGGCATCGAACAGCTTCTCCAGACGCGCAAGGGGGTCGCGTGGATCGACTGACGCATCGGACTTCGTTGCGGGTGCCAAGATTGTCATCGCGTCCTCCTTGTAGCGGCCCTGAGGGGCTGTCGATGGGTGGAGACCCCCTGAAGAAGGAGGTCTCCACCCGCGATCTAGCTGGACCGGCTTGTCAGACCCGGCCGAAGGCGAGCGCGACGTTGTGCCCACCGAAACCAAACGAGTTGTTGATCGCGAACTCGATCTCGCCGTAACGGGCTTCGCCCTTGACGACATCCAGATCGATTTCTGGATCCTGATTCTCGAGATTCAGCGTGGGCGGAATGACTCCCTCACGCAGACTCAGGACCGTGAGCACCGCCTCGAGCGCACCGACGGCGCCGATCGAGTGCCCCAACGCGGACTTCGGTGCGTACACCGCAGCATGGTTGCCGACAGCAGCCTTGATGGCGTTCGCCTCTGCTGTGTCACCGATCGGCGTAGCCGTGGCGTGCGCGTTGATGTGCTGGATGTCCTTCTTCGTCAACCCAGCAGTCTCGATTGCCCTCGTCATGGCCCGCGCAGCGCCCGAACCCGAAGGATCGGGAGCGACGATGTGGAACCCGTCGGAGGTGATTCCCGCGCCCAGCAGACGGGCGTGGATGGTGGCACCGCGAGCCTTGGCGTGCTCCTCGGTCTCGAGAACCATCATTGCGCCGGCTTCACCGAAGACGAAGCCGTCGCGATCCTTGTCGAACGGCCGCGAAGCCGCCTTCGGATCGTCGTTCCGGGTGCTCAGCGCACGCATCATCGCGAAGCTCGCGATCGGCACGGCGTCGAGGTAACCCTCCACACCACCGGCGACGATGATGTCGGCGTCACCCATCACCAGCATGCGGTACGCATGGGCGATGGCTTCGGAACCCGAAGAGCAGGCCGAGACGGGTGTGATGACCCCGGCGCGGGCGCCGAGTTCGAGTCCGACGGTGGCCGACGGACCGTTGGGCATCACCATCTGCACCGCGAACGGCGACACCTTGCGGTAGCCGCCGGCCTTCATCTTCTCGACTGCGTCGATGAGAGCCTCGCCGCCGCCCAATCCGGTGCCGATGACGACACCGAGTCGGTCCTTGTCGACCTCCGGGCTGCCGGCGTTCTCCCAGACCTGACGGCCCAGGACGAGCGCCAACCGCTCGACGAAACTCATCCGGCGAATCTCGACCCGGGACAGTGACTCGTCGGGCGACACCTTGAGCTTGCCACCGATCGTCACCGGAAGGTCGTTCTCGGCGACGAAGGGCTCCTGGATGGTGTCGATGCCGCTCTCGCCGGCCAGCAGGCCCTTCCACGTGGCATCCACATCACCAGCGATCGACGTCGTGGCCGCGAGGCTCGTGACGACGATGTTGGGGAACTGTTTCCCGTTGGTCGAGGCGGAAGTCACGGTTGAGCTCACTCCTCGTCGTTCTTGGCTGCTTCGAGCTTGGCCTTCACGGCGTCAGCCTCGGCGCCGCCTTCGGCTTCGAGCTTCTGGATGTAGGACACGGCGTCACCGACGGTGCGCAGCCCTGCGAGATCCTCGTCGGGGATCTTCACGCCGTACTTGTCTTCGGTCTGAACGGCGATCTCAACCATGGAGAGGGAGTCGATGTCGAGGTCGTCGACGAAGGACTTTTCGATGGTCACCTCGGAGGGTTCAATGCCGGTGACCTCCTCGATGATCTCCGCGAGTCCGGCGATGATGTCTTCCTGGGTGGCGGCCACTGAGTGGCTCCCTTCTGATTCGGTGTAGATGTATCTGGAGTTGTGCGGACGCGTCCCCATCGGCCGCGCCCGCGGGCCCTGCACGCACCCTGAGGTGCGCGCAGCAAACTAGCCGACTTGTGTGAGTTCGGCCAGCGCGGAGATATCCCCCGGGGTCTTGAGTGCCAGAGTCGGCGTACCGCGCATTTCACGCTTGGCGATGCCGACCAGGGTTCCAGCTGGTGGAAGTTCCGCGATCGCGGAGACCTGAGCGGTCCGCAGACTCGCGGTGCACAGGTCCCAACGCACAGGTCGGGTCACCTGTGCAGCCAGCTTAGTCAGTGCGTCGGCTCCGGATGCGACCGGTGCGCCGTCGGCGTTGGAGAGCAGTGTGCGAGTGGGTTCGTCGGGCTTGATCTTGGACGCCGCTTCGGTGACGGCTTCCTGGGCGGGGGCCATGAACCGGGTGTGGAAGGCGCCGGCGACGGGGAGTGCGCGCACCCGTGCCTTCTCCGGTGGGTTGGCGGCGAGCTCTTCGAGCGCGGAGAGCAGACCCGCTGCCACGATCTGGCCGGCAGCGTTTCGGTTGGCCGGCTCGAGGCCCAGCTCTTCCAGGCGGGCGAGGACCACGGCTTCGTCGCCGCCGAGGACGGCGGACATTCCGGTCGGTTCGAGGGCGCAGGCCTTGGCCATCTCCGCGCCGCGGATCGCAGCGAGGGCGACAGCATCGTCTGTGGAGAGCACACCGGCGATAGCCGCCGCGGCAAGTTCCCCGACCGAATGCCCGGCCGCGATGGCGTCGGCGGGGATCACACCGCGGGTGTCGAGCTCCTCGAAAGCGAGCAAGGCGGCGGCCACGACGAGAGGCTGGGTCACCGACGTGTCGGTGATCTCCTCTGCCGTCGCTGTGGTGCCGAGCCGGACCAGATCGAGGCCGGAAGCCTTCGACCACAGTGCGACACGGTCATGAGAACCCGGCAGCTCCAACCAAGGAATGAGCATGCCGGGTGTCTGAGAGCCCTGACCCGGGGCGAGCAACGAAATCACTCTTCAAGAGAACACCGTCAGGTACGTACTGCGAGATGTCGTTGCGGATGAACCTTTGTCAGCGGATTTGTTGGGTTCCCACAAAATTGCACGTGGGACCCTCGCATCGAAATTGGACAACCGTTCGTTACAGCGCTGGTTCTCCGAATGGGAAGCCTGTGACTGGTGTTAAACGTGTGATGGGTTCGTTATGGGAACGTGTCAAACGACCGACCGTGGCGGCCACCCGAAGCACGTACGCATCCCTCGGATTCGTCGGATCACGGCCCGTGACTTCAGCGATTCGCTTGAGTCGATACCGCACAGTATTTGGATGAACAAACAGCTGCCGTGCACAAGTCTCAACCGCACCTCCACAGTCGAGATAGGCGTCCAACGTGTCCGTCAGGACCCCGCCCGCGGCCGCCAGCGGAGCTACGAGATGTTCGTTGAGGGCAGTGACCGCCGCGTTGTCGCCGAGGAGCGCGCGTTCGGGGAGGAGCTCGGCGGCGTGGACCGGCCGGGGGGCGCCCCGCCAGCCCGCTACCGCCTGCATCGCGGCCAGCGCCTCGACGGCACTGAAGTGGGCTGCGCCCAGCGTCGGGGTGGTCGGACCGATGATCACCGGCTCTTCCGAGAACTTGCCGAGCAGATCCGACATGAAACTCGAGTGCCCCGACCCCTCCTGTAGTTCACCGCTGACCACCATCACCAGGCGGGAGCCCTGCACCACGGCCAGCGCGGCACGGCCGTGTTTCTGCGCAATGGTGTGCACCGTCCCGACCACGGACACCCGCTCGTCCTCCGGCGGTGTGCCCACGATCACGGTGGCGGGCGCGGTGGCGTCCCAGTTGAGGGTGGCCGCCCGCGACAACATGTCGGATCCGGTGTCGCCCCGGACGACCGCATCGACGACGAGTGCTTCGAGCCGGGTGTCCCAGGCGCCGCGGGATTCGGCGGCGCTCGCGTAGACGGAGGCGGCCGCGAAGCCGAGCTCGCGGCCGTACCGGAGCACGGCCTCGGTCAGTGCGATCAACTGCTGGTCGTTGCGGGCGAGGGCGGGAAGCCACTGCTCGAAGAACTCCATGGCCACCCGCACCATGTCGACCGTTTGCCGGAGAGTGAGTCGGCGGGCCAGGTCCTGGGGGATCACCTGGAAAGCGTCGAGGCTGAAGCGGATGTCGCTGTCCGGGTCCTTGAGCCACTCCAGAAAGTTGACGACCGCCGTCTGCACGAGGAGCTGCACGTTGGAGCGTTGAGCGGCATCGAGGTCGTCGAAGAAGGGCAGTTGATCCTGCATGGTGGTGACGGCCTCGGTGGAGAGGCGGCCGGAGTACTGCTTGACGCGGCGCAGGAGAGCATCGGGCAACGGATCTCTGGGCTGTCGTCTGCGGGAGACCATCGGACTCTGCTCGACCATGGTCAAGAACCTACGCTCACTGCCGCCCGAGATGTCCGACGGACACCCGGGCGGCAGTGAGGCGAGGAACTATCTGTGGGTTACGCGCTTCCGGTGTCGGTGTAGGACACCTCCGCGGCGCCGACCTCGTCGATGCGGTACTTCGACGCAGCCTCGACGGCCTTCGACCGGTCGACCGCTCCTTCCCCGGCGAGCGCGCTGAGGACGGCGACGACGATCGATTCGGCGTCGACGTTGAAGAATCGACGCGCGGCCGGACGGGTGTCGGAGAAGCCGAACCCGTCGGTGCCCAGGGTGGTGTACGAGCCCGGGACCCATTGACGGATCTGGTCCGGGACGGCGCGCATCCAGTCCGAGGCGGCGACGAACGGGCCGGCCGCATCGGAGAGTGCCTGCGTGACGTAGGGCAGTGGTGCATCGTTGCCCGGGTCGCGCAGTGCCTGCTTCTCACACTCGACGCCGTCGCGGCGCAGCTCGCCCCACGACGTCACCGACCACACGTCGGCGGCCACACCCCAGTCGTCGGCGAGGAGGTTCTGCGCGCGCAGAGCCTCGGGCATCCCGACGCCGGAGACCAGGATCTGGGCCTTCGGGCCGGAGCCTTCCGACTTCTTGAACAGGTACATGCCCTTGAGCAGGCCCTCGACGTCCAGGTTCTCCGGCTCGGCCGGCTGCGAGTACGGCTCGTTGTACAGGGTGATGTAGTAGAAGATGTTCTCGCCACCGAAACCGTCGACACCCTCGGTGCCGCCGTACATGCGGCGCAGACCGTCCTTGATGATGTGCGCGATCTCATAGGAGAACGCCGGGTCGTAGGCGACGGCCGCCGGGTTGGTCGACGCCAGCAGCAGCGAGTGTCCGTCCGCGTGCTGTAGTCCCTCACCGGTCAGCGTGGTGCGGCCGGCGGTGGCGCCGAGGACGAATCCGCGCGCCATCTGATCCGCCGCTGCCCAGAGCCCGTCGCCGGTGCGCTGGAAACCGAACATCGAGTAGAAGATGTATAGCGGGATCATCGGCTCGCCGTGCGTGGCGTACGAGGTGCCGACTGCCGTGAACGACGCGGTCGACCCCGCCTCGTTGATGCCCTCGTGCAGGATCTGCCCGATCTCGCTCTCCTTGTAGGCAAGCATCAGTTCGGCGTCCACCGCCGTGTACAGCTGACCGTTGCGGTTGTAGATCTTCAGCGACGGGAACCACGAGTCCATACCGAACGTGCGCGCCTCGTCGGGGATGATCGGCACGATGCGCTTGCCGATCTCCTTGTCCCGCAACAGTTCCTTCATGATGCGGACCAGTGCCATCGTGGTCGCGACCTGCTGCTTGCCGGAACCCTTGCGCACCACGTCGTAGGTCTTGTCGGGCGGCATCGGCAACGGCGCGACGTTGGAGCGACGTTCGGGGAGGAACCCGCCCAGCGCGCGGCGACGGTCGAGCATGTACTGGATCTCGGGTGCGTCCTTGCCCGGGTGGTAGTACGGCGGCATCTTGGGATCTCGCTCGAGTTCCTCGTCCGAGATCGGGATGCGCTGCAAGTCGCGGAAGTTCTTCAGGTCGTCGAGCGTGAGCTTCTTCATCTGGTGCGTCGCGTTGCGGCCCTCGAAGTGCTTACCGAGGGTGTAACCCTTGATGGTGTGCGCGAGGATCACCGTCGGCTGACCCTTGTGTGCCATCGCGGCAGCGTAGGCGGCGTAGATCTTTCGGTAGTCGTGACCACCACGCTTGAGGTTCCAGATGTCCTGATCGGACAGGTTCGCGACGAGTTCCTTGGTCCGCGGATCGCGACCGAAGAAGTGCTCGCGCACGTAGCCGCCGTCGTTGGCCTTGTACGTCTGGTAGTCACCGTCCGGGGTGACGTTCATGAGATTGACCAGGGCGCCGTCGCGATCCGCGTGCAGGAGCGCATCCCACTCGCGTCCCCACACGACCTTGATGACATTCCAGCCGGCGCCGCGGAAGAAGGATTCGAGTTCCTGGATGATCTTGCCGTTACCGCGGACGGGGCCGTCGAGGCGCTGCAGGTTGCAGTTCACCACGAACGTCAGGTTGTCGAGACCTTCGGTGGCGGCCACGTGGGCGAGGCCACGCGATTCCGGCTCGTCCATCTCGCCGTCGCCGAGGAACGCCCACACGTGCTGATCGGAGGTGTCCTTGATGCCGCGGTCGTGCAGGTAGTGGTTGAACCGGGCCTGGTAGATGGCATTCATCGGGCCGAGACCCATGGACACGGTCGGGAATTCCCAGAAGTCGGGCAGCAGCCGCGGATGCGGATACGACGGCAGGCCGCCACCCTCGTCGGCGTGGGAGGCCTCCTGGCGGAATCCGTCCATCTGCTCGGCCGGAATACGGCCCTCGAGGAACGCGCGGGCATAGATGCCGGGGGAGGCGTGACCCTGGATGAAGATCTGGTCGCCACCACCCGGGTGGTCCTTGCCGCGGAAGAAGTGGTTGAAGCCCACCTCGTACAGGGCCGCCGAGGACGCGTACGTGGAGATGTGGCCGCCGACGCCGACGCCGGGACGCTGCGCACGCGTCACCATGATCGCCGCGTTCCAGCGGATGAAGGCGCGGTAACGCCGCTCGACTTCCTCGTCACCGGGGAACCAGGGCTCGTTCTCGGTGGGGATGGTGTTGACGTAGTCGGTGGATGTCAGCGCGGGAAGAGCGACGTGCTTCTCGCCGGCGCGTTCGAGCATGCGCAGCATCAGGTAACGCGCGCGGGTCGCACCGGACCGATCGAGCAGTCCGTCGAACGATTCCAGCCACTCAGTGGTTTCGTCCGGGTCGATGTCGGGCAGATACGACGCGACACCCTCACGGATGACGCGAACGCGGCCGTCGGAGCCCGGGGTCGCACTGGGGGAAGGTTGGGCCGCTCCGGCGCCGGGTGTGGCGGAATCCGGTTGAGACGCGGGTCCCTGGATCAGGTCTGACAACGTTGCTCCTCATTGTGGTGGGACGCGCGGTGTGGCGTCCTCTCCATGTGATCGGGACCTTGTTAGGTCCGACCCATCTCCTTTATGAAATATGGCGCAAGCCCCATCTTTCCCCATCGCGACGCAGTCGGCACACTCCGCTCGGGTTACTCTCCGGTAGCGTTTGCGCAGTTACGGGGCCTGGCGGTTCACTTGTCGGGGGTCGTCGTGGAACAGGGGAGACGAATGCGCGCCGGAACCGAAAGAGCAGCCCTGCTCGGCGCTGCCGCCGCGGTGATCGGACTCGCCCTGGTCGTGGGTTGCTCCGCTCCTGTGGAGGGCCACCCACAAGAGAACCGAGCGCAGGCGGCCGAGTACGCCGCGGAAGTCACGTCGTCGATGGCGGCAGCGTCGTCCTCCCAGAAGGTCGCGGACGAACTCGCCGCACTGGAAGCGGAATGCGCGCTGTTCCTCACCCGCGCCGGCGACACCATCGACTCGTACAACGCCTTCATCGACGCGGCCAACACCGACGCCGCGGACGCCGGCGCGAAAGCCGCTCAGGCCGTAGGGGCTCTGCGTTCCGCGGCGGACCGGGCCGAGGAGGCGGGCCCGGCGTTGCCCCCGGATCTGGCGGGTCTCTTCGTCGACTACGCGGCCACGTATCGCGACCTCGCCTCCGCGGTCGAGAGCGGCGAGCGAGGCGACTATCTGAACACGCTGGCGGGTCGTGGGGACGAACTCCGCGACTCGATTCGGGCAGCCTGCCCCACTTCCTGAGCTCCGCACCGTAGGCTCGGTCGATGACCACGCGGCACTTTCTCCACAATTTTCGCGTGGTCGGCTTGCGCGAAAGCGTCCGAGCATGTTCGCTTTCACCTAATTGATCTTCATTCGGCCGGTGTTCGGGTACCCGAGCACCGTCAACAAAAGGAGGACCCCACCGTGGTCGCCGCGGCGGACGCCCAGAACTACGCTCAGAAACTCGGGATCACTGCTGACATGGCAGTACAAGAACTGGGCTGGGACGAGGACACCGACGACGACCTGCGTGCCGCGGTCGAGGACACCATCGGTGGAGACATGCTCGACGAGGACTCGGACGAGGTGATCGACGTCGTGCTGCTGTGGTGGCGCGACGAAGACGGCGACCTCGTCGACGCCCTCATGGACGCGATCGGCCCGCTGGCCGACGACGGGTTCGTGTGGGTCCTCACCCCCAAGACCGGCCAGCCCGGTCATGTGGAACCCAGCGAGATCGCCGAATCAGCCCCCACGGCCGGGTTGACCCAGACATCCGCGGCCAACCTCGGAGACTGGACCGGAAGCCGCCTGGTGCAGCCGAAGTCACGCCCCGTGAGCAAACGCTGACACGCCGGAACGTTCAACACACATCGAAGGATCACCTCATGCCGCTCGAGGTGGGCACCACCGCCCCCGATTTCACCCTCAAGGACCAGAACAACCAGCAGGTGACGCTGTCCGACTACCGCGGGAAGAAGAACGTCCTGCTGGTGTTCTACCCCCTCGCCTTCACCGGCACCTGCCAGGGCGAGCTCTGCAAAGTGCGTGACGAGCTGCCGAAGTTCGAGAACGACGACACCGCCATTCTCGCGCTGTCGGTCGGTGCCTCGCCCACGCACAAGATCTGGTCCGCCGAACAGGGGTACACCTTCCCGCTGCTCGCCGACTTCTGGCCACACGGCGAGGTCGCACAGGCATACGGCGTCTTCAACGAGAAGCTGGGCTTCGCCAACCGCGGCACCTTCGTGATCGACAAGGAAGGCATCATCCGGTTCGCCGAAATGAACGGTCCCGGAGAAGCCCGTGACCAGGGAGCTTGGGAGAAAGCGCTCGCCACGCTAGAGTCCTGATGCACATCCGGCGAGCCTCTCGCCGGATGTTCGGGCGTGTAGCTCAGTGGTAGAGCTCTGGTTTTACACACCAGCGGTCGGGGGTTCGAAACCCTCCGCGCCCACCGTTTTCGTCTTGTCCGCATCCGCGCACCGATTCGCGCGACTCGCCGGCCAATTCCTCAGCATCTGACCAATGTGCACGCGTTTCGTCGCGGCCACCGCGCGCAGCGGCTACCGCGCGCGGGTGCCCGGGCCGACCGTCTCGTAGGCCTCGGTCAGAAGCGCGGCGAGGGTGTCGTCGAGCTGCCCGTCGGCGGTGATCGTGAGCCGATGCGTGATCACCGTTTTGGTGGTGGGGAAAGCGTCGCGCAGCCGCGGGTGGTGCACGCGTCGACGAAGGTCGAGGGCGATCTCGAGTCGGGACGAGTAGATGAACGCGGCGGCGAAGACGCGGGTGCGCGCCCAGGCGATCTCGGTCCTGTGCACTCGTTCGTCCACCTCACCGCAGGCCAGCACCAGGTCCCGGAACTGCAGAAGACGCTCCGTGGCGTCCGGATCTTTCCCGGCCAGATACTCGTCGATCACGGCACTCATGGACGCTCCTTCACTCCCCTGCAACGTTAGTTGATACAAATAGCGGCGTGTATCCAACCTCCCGCCCCGGCACCGCGCGTGCAGTAGGTCTGTTGCTCGGCTTCGGTGCCGACCGACTGCTGGCCGACCCGGCCCGGTGGCATCCGGTGTCCGGATTCGGCAGGGCGGCAGCAGCATGCGAGAAAGCCACCTACCGCGACTCGCGGCTGTCGGGCGCCCTGCATGCAGCGGTGCTCGTGGGCGTCGTCGGAGCATTGGGGGTGGTCACCGCGCGGGCTGCGGGGCAGGGAGGCTGGGCAGGCGAGGCAGGCGGGACCGCGATCGCGACGTGGGCCGTGCTCGGCGGAACGTCCCTCGGCCGCACCGGCGCGGCGATGGCCGAACACCTCGCGGGCGAGGACCTCACCGATGCCCGCGAACTGTTGCCGTCCCTGTGCGGCCGGGATCCCAGCGTGCTCGACGCCCGGGGGATCACGCGGGCGACGCTCGAGTCGGTGGCGGAGAACACATCCGACGCGGCAGTGGGACCACTTTTCTGGGGTGCGCTGGCAGGCATCCCAGGCCTGTTCGTCTACCGGGCGTTCAACACACTGGACGCGATGGTCGGGTATCGCTCGCCGAGATACCGCAATTTCGGGTGGGCCGCGGCGCGCGGCGACGACGTTCTGAACCTTCTGCCCGCCCGGCTGACGGGCGCTCTCACCGTGGCGCTGGCCCCGGCAGTGGATGGTTCGCCGAGGCAGGCGTGGACGGCATGGCGCCGGGATGCGGCGGGGCATCCCAGTCCCAACGCGGGCGTCGTGGAAGCCGCGACCGCGGGCGCTCTCGGGATTTCCCTCGGTGGCCGGACCCAGTATGCGCACGGAATCGAGATGCGCCCGCAGCTGGGGAGTGGCCGTATGCCCACGCCTACCGACCTGCGCCGTGCGGTGCGGCTGTCGATCGCGGTCCAGTGCGGTGCGGCGTGTGTCTCAGCGGCTCTTGCCGTAGCGGTCGGCCATCTTCGCTTCCGCCGCCGTCCGCGGGGCTGAGTCGGCCGGCTTGGCCCGCGTGAACGGCGTCTTCTTCGGGGCGGGAACGGGGGCGGACGCCGGGGACGTGCCGCCTGCGGCAACCTTCTCCTTGCGACGTTCCCGCAATTCCGCGCGGACGAAGTACGCCAATCCCAGGGGAGCCATGATCCCGAACGCCAGCCACTGCAGTCCGTAGGACAGGTAGGGGCCGGCGTCGAGCTGGGGGAGCGGAATGGTGCCCAGTCCGCCGGGCTGATCAGGTTCCAACTGCACGTAGGCGTCGAGAAGATCGATGCCGATGAAGTCGCCGATCTGACCGGCGTCGATGAAGTAGACCTGCCGCAGCCCGTTCTCCGTGATCGGGTCCTTCCCCGCGACGGTGCCCTCCGACTTGCGGATGCGCCCGTCGAGCGTGACCTGTCCTGCGGGGGGCGGTCCGACGGGGGGCGCTTCGGTTCCCTGGACCGGTCGCACGTATCCGCGATTGACGAGAATGGCGCGGCCGTCCGTGAGCTGCAGGGGTGTCAGTACCTCATACGCGGGCTCCGAACCGATGGACCGCAACCGGACGAGGATGTCGCTGTTCTGCACGTACGAGCCGGTGGCGGTGACGCGGCGCCACTCGTCGTCCGGATTCGGCGCCGACCCCGGGATCAGGCTCTCCAGCGACACCGGCTCGGCCTCCACCGATTCGGCGATCAGCTGGTTGCGGTGTTCCGTCGAGGTGTTCTTGCCGAGCTGCCATGGCGCCAGTACGTAGAAGCACATGAATGCGAATCCGGCGACCACCACGGCCAACACCAACCAGCCGGGTCGCAACAGAAATCTCAGCCTTCGCACCCTTCCACGGTAGCCGCTCGCAGGTGAGACCCCTGATCGCGGGTCAGCGACCGCGTACCCACTCGAGCAGTCCGGGCACCGCGGCCTCGATCTGGCGGCGCACCCGTTCGAAGTCCTCGAGACCGCCGTAGAACGGATCGGGGACGGACGGGGAGTCGGCGTCCGGGTCGAAGCTGCGCAGCAGCCGGCGACGCTCCTCGGGTACGCCGAGGTGAGCGAGTTCACGATCGTGATTGGCCGCCAGGGCGACGACGAGGTCGGCGCCGAGGTGGTACGGCCCGACCTCGGCAGCGGTGTGGCCGGTGGGGTACCCGTTCAGTTTCAGGATCTCGTTGGTCCGGAGGTCCGCCTCCCGGCCGACGTGCCAGCCGTGCGTGCCGGCGCTGCTCACCCTCACCCGGTGGTCCAGGTCTGCGCGTCTGACATGCTCGCCGAAGATCTTCTCGGCCATGGGGGAGCGGCAGATGTTGCCGGTGCACACGAAGGTGACGTGCAACCGCGGGTCAGGCTGCGCCATCGAGCATCTTCCCGAGCTCGGTCACCGTGCGCGCCGAACGGTGCGCACCCGAGGCCTCGGCCGGCGAACCGTACCCCCACTCGACGAAGACCGCCGGAATACCCCACCGCGCCGCACCGAGCACGTCGTGGTCGCGGTCGCCGATCATCAGCACATCGGACGTCGCACCCTCGGTGGCGGAGACACCCAGGGCCTGCAGAGAGTGCGCGATCACGTCTGCCTTCGCGCGGCGCTGCCCGTCGTTGCTGGCGCCGCCGATGAACTCGAAATAGTGGGCCAACTCGAAATGCTCGAGGATGCGGACGGCGAACCGCTCGGATTTCGACGTGGCGACGGCGAGCCGCCTGCCGCTGTCGCGGGCGCCGGCCAGCACGTCCGCGATGCCGTCGAAGACGGAGTTCTCCGCCCACCCCACACTGTCGTAGCGGTCGAAGTACGCCGTGAGTGCGCGCTGGACATCGGCCTCGTCGAGGCCCAGTGAACGGAAGGTGTCGATCATCGGCGGCCCGATCACGTTGTCGAGCATCTCCGGGGTCGGCTCCGGCTGCCCGATGGTGGCGAGCGCGTGGCGGAAACCGCCGTGGATACCGGGAGCCGAGTCGGTGAGTGTGCCGTCCAGGTCGAACAGCACGATCGGCGCAGACAGGGCCGAGGGGGCGGACAGGGTCGACTGGGCGGACAGGGCCGACGGGGCGGTGGAGAGCGAAGTCACCGGACCATTGTCCCTTAGGCTCGACAGCTGTGGACATTCGTGCCGGTAGCCGGGAGAGCCTGCGTCATCACGGAGATGTGGAAGCGGGCCCAGGTCTGCTCGATTTCGCAGTGAACGTGCAAGGCGACGGCCCACCGGAATGGTTGCGCCGCCGCCTCGCCGACGCGCTCGGGAGTCTGGGCACGTACCCGACGGTGGCCGCCGACCTCGCCGCCCGCACCGCGGTCGCCGAGCGGCACGGACGGTCACCGGACGAGGTACTGCTCCTCGCGGGTGGGGCCGAGGGCTTCTCGTTGCTGCCCCGGCTCGGTGTGCGGCAGGCAGCACTGTTTCATCCGTCGTTCACCGAGCCCGAATGGGCACTGCGGGAGGCCGGGATTCCTGTCACGCAGGTACTGCTCGAGGATCCGTACCGACTCGAGCAGGCGCCGGTGCCCGACTCGGCGGACCTCGTCGTGGTCGGAAATCCGACCAATCCCACGTCGGTGCTGCACCCCGCCGAGGACATTCTCCGGTTGCGCCGTCCCGGCCGAATTCTTGTAGTCGACGAGGCCTTCGCAGACGCGGTGCCCGGTGAAGTGGAGTCGCTGGCCGGTCTGTCGCTGCCCGACGTCCTGGTGTTGCGCAGCCTCACCAAGACCTGGGCGCTTGCGGGACTGCGCTGCGGGTACGTCCTCGGGCCGCCCGAGCTTCTCCAGCGACTGCAGGTGGGCAGGGCCCACTGGCCGCTGGGAAGCCTGCAGGTGGAGGCGATAGCGGCCTGCAGTAGTGCCGCCGCCGTCGCCGCCGCCAGGGACCGTGCCGTGCTCCTGGGCTCCTGGCGGGACGACATGATCCGGCGACTGCGCGACCTCGGTGTGGCAGTGCACCAGCCCGCATTCGCTCCTTTCCTGCTGCTGCGACTTCCCGACGGCGAACTGATGCGCAAGCACCTCAGGGAGCGGGGCATCGCAGTCCGGCGGTGTGACACCTTCCCGGGGCTGGACGCGAACTTCCTGCGGGTCGCGGTGCGGCCCGGCGAGCAGACCGACGTCCTGATCGACGCGATGAAGGAGATCCTGTGAACCCTGTTCGTCTCCGTGACATCATCGCGGTCCTGGACGACGCCTATCCGCCGGCCCTCGCGGAGTCGTGGGACTCCGTCGGCCTGGTCTGCGGCGACCCCGAGGACTCCGTCACCACGGTGATGATTGCGGTGGACCCGACGGCTGCGGTGGTCGCAGAGGCCGTCGACGCGGGCGCCGACCTCCTCCTCGTCCACCACCCGTTGCTGCTGCGCGGTGTGGACACCGTCGGCGCGCACACGCCCAAAGGTGCGTTGATCCACCGGCTGATCAAGGCGGGCTGCGCCCTCTTCACCGCGCACACCAACGCGGATTCCGCAGACCCCGGCGTGTCCGACGCATTGGCGGAGGCGCTGGGTCTGAACGTCACCGGGCCGATCGAGCCGCAGCCCACCGAGCCACTCGACAAATGGGTGGTGCCGGTGCCGGTCGACGATGCTGCGAAGGTCCGCCGTGCGATGTTCGACGCGGGAGCAGGCAACATCGGCAATTACCGAGACTGCAGCTGGTCGGTCACCGGGCAGGGACAGTTCCTTCCGACGGAAGGCGCGCAACCCGCCCTCGGCTCGGTCGGGGAGCTCGAACTCGTCGAGGAGAGCCGGATCGAGGTGATCGCGCCGCGGCGGATCAGAGCGGGAGTGCTCGCCGCTCTGCGGGCCGCGCACCCCTACGAGGAGATCGCGTTCGACGTCTTCGAGACCGCCACCTTTCCCGGACCACGCGGACTGGGCCGGGTAGGCGAACTACCCGAACCGGTGTCGCTGAAGACCTTCACCCAGCAGGTCGCCGACGCTCTTCCCGCTACGTCGTGGGGAGTGCGGGCGGCCGGCGACCCGGACGCGACGGTACGCACGGTCGCTGTGTGCGGGGGATCGGGCGACTCCTTCCTGGACGCCGTCGCCCGGTTGGGCGTCGACGCATATGTGACCGCGGACCTGCGTCACCATCCCGCCGACGAGCACCTGCGCGCCGGCGGTCCCGCGCTGATCGACGTCGCCCATTGGGCCAGTGAGCAGCCCTGGTGCGCGCAGGCGAAGGGCGTACTGGACAACGCCTTCGGTGACGGGCCCGGATGGCAGGCGCGGGTGTCGCAGGTACGGACCGATCCATGGTCGGTCGGCGCGACATCGGACTGCTCGCGGTAGCGCCGATCGACGCCCACGGCCGGGGTACGGTTGGCCTACACATCTCCAGAGAAGAACCCTTCACAGAAGACAGCAGGAGTTACCACGCGTGAACGTCGAACCACAGGTCCAGTCCAAGCTCCTCGACCTCGCCGGCGTCGATGCGGAGCTCTCGAGGATCGCCTACCGCCGCACCGCGCTCCCGGAACAGCAGGAAGTCGAGCGGCTCGAGGCCGAACGACTCACCCGCAAGGATGCGGCAGTGGCCGTGGAGATCATCCTGGACGACCTCGACCGCGACATTCGCAAACTCGAGGGCGAGGTCGACGCGGTGCGCAAGCGTGAGGATCGCGACCGCGCGCTGCTCCAGAGCGGCTCGGTGGGGTCGAAGCAGCTCACCGAACTCGAACACGAACTCGGCAGCCTGGTCCGACGGCAGGGTCTCCTCGAAGACGAACTGCTCGAAGTGATGGAACGGCGTGAAGCGTCCCAGTCCGATCACGACCATGCCGGTGCCCAGCTCTCGCAGATCGAGGACGAACTGATCGACGCACGACGCCGCCGCGACGATGCGGTGGCCGACCTCGATTCCGCGGAGCAGCGGTGCACAGCGGACCGGACCACACTGGCGGAGCAGCTCCCCGCCGACCTGATCGCGATCTACGAGAAGCAGCGTAAGCAGAACAGTGTCGGCGCGGCACTGCTGCAGGCGCGGAGGTGCGGCGCATGCCGTATCGAGCTGGACCGCGGCGAAATCTCCCGCATCACCGCCACCGCACCGGACGTCGTGGTGCGGTGCCCGGAATGCGGGGCAATCCTGGTGCGTACCAAGGAGTCCGGTCTGTGAGTGTCGGGCGGGTGGTCGTCGAGGCCGACGGCGGGTCGCGGGGCAACCCCGGGCCGGCCGGCTACGGCGCCGTCGTGTTCGACTCGGCACACGGCACCGTTCTGGCGGAGCGGAAGGAAAGCCTCGGTGTCGCCACCAACAACGTCGCCGAATACCGGGGACTGATTGCCGGTCTCGGAGCGGCGGCCGAACTCGGTGCCTCCGCGGTCGAGGTACGGATGGATTCGAAACTGGTGGTCGAGCAGATGTCCGGGCGCTGGAAGGTCAAGCATCCGGACATGATTCCGTTGCAGCGACGCGCCGCCGACCTTGCCGGACAGTTCGAGCAGGTGACGTACACGTGGATTCCGCGGGCGGAGAACGCGCATGCCGACCGCCTCGCGAACGAGGCGATGGATGCGGCCGAGGGCGTGCCGTCTCCCACACTTTCCTCGGCGCCACCCTCCCCGGCGCTGGCGCCGGCGCCATCCAGCCCCGCCGCGCCGGGCTGGATGGACGCACACGGTGCACCCACCCGAATGTTGCTATTGCGGCACGGGCAGACGGCGTTGTCCGTCGACCGCCGCTACTCCGGGCGCGGCAACCCGTCGCTCACCGAACTGGGGCAGGCGCAGGCGGGGGGCGCCGCCAAACGTCTCGCCGGGCGCGGCGGAATCGCGGCGGTCGTCTCTTCCCCGCTGGGGCGCGCGCAGCAGACCGCGGCCGCGGCTGCCGAAGCGCTCGGGCTTCCCGTCACCGTGCACGAGGGTCTCACCGAAACCGACTTCGGGAAGTGGGAAGGGTTGACGTTCGCGGAGGCCGCGGCCCGCGACCCCGAACTTCACCGCAGCTGGCTGTCGGACACGTCTGTGCGTCCGCCGTCCGGGGAAAGTTTCGACGAGGTGCGCGAGCGGATCGAGCGGGTGCGGGAAGACCTGACCTCCTCCTACGCGGGCTCGACCATCCTCGTGGTCACCCACGTCACCCCCATCAAGACGCTACTCCAGCTGGCACTCGCTGCCGGACCGTCGCTGCTGTACAAACTGCACCTGGATCTGGCGTCGCTGAGCATCGCCGAGTTCTATCCCGACGGCGGCTCGTCGGTACGCCTGGTCAACGACACTTCGCACCTCTGACCCGGCTCACCGCAGGACCAGCCACAGCGCGGTGACGGAGGACAGCAGTGTCAGCGGCGTGGTGACGAGGCCCAGGACGGTGAACGTCCGCAACTCGGGCGGCGAACCGGCGCGCGCGGACACGCGCCGCCACAGCATGATGGCCAGCGAGCCGACGTAGGTGAGGTTGGGGCCGAGGTTGACACCCAGCAGCATCGCGAGAACCAGGCCGGGCGGGGCCTGAGTGCCCAGCCCGGCCAGCAGCAGAAGCGTCGCCGGAAGATTGTTGACGAGGTTGGCCGCCACCGCCGCCACCACGGCCATTCCGAGCAAGCCGAGGAAGGTGGCGCCGGTAGGGAGCCGCTCGCTGATCCACTGACCGATCGGACCGTTCGCCACCCCCGCCACCACGACGCCGAGGAGAAGGACGAACAGGCAAAACCACGCGTCCAGCGCGTAGAGGATGTGACGGATCCTGGTTCGCCCCTCGCGCAGGGCGAGGACACCCAGAGCGAACGCTCCGAGAGCCGCCACCCATGCCGGGGCGACGTCGACGACGCCGGACACAGCGAAACCCGCCAGCGTTGCCCCCACGATCGCCAACGCCGCAGTAGGCGCGGGTACATCGCGTTCCGCCGCCGGTTCGGCGCCTCGCCGAGCGAGTAGTTCCCGCCGGAAGAACACACGGAACAGCGCCAGTTCGACGCAGACCGACACGATCCAGGGCAGCGCCATGACGGCGGTGAAGTGGAGAAAGGTCAACCCCGTCGCGGAAAACGCGATGAGGTTGGTCAGGTTGGACACCGGCAGGAGTGTCGACGCGGTGTTCGACAGATGCGCCGTGGCATACGAATGTGGCCGTGGGTCCATCTGCAACGCACGTGCCGTGGCGATGACCGCAGGCGTCAGAAGCACCACCGTGGCGTCGAGACTCAGGACCGCCGTGGTGAGCGCGGCGGCGCCGAACACCAGCGTCAGCAAACGTGTCGGCTCTCCTCGCGCGCCGCGCCGTAACCGGCTCGCGATCCAGGCAAATACACCCATCGCGTCCGCCAGGTGCGCCAGGACGAGGATTGCGGCGAGGAACCCGACGGTCGGCGCCATCTCCCGTATTTCGTCCCAGGCCTGCGACGGCGTCACCAGACCCACCCCGACGGCGACGGCAGCGGCCGGGGCGGCCACCACCACCTCGGGGAGGCGGTACGGGCGGACGACCGCGAACAGGAGGACTACGGCGACCAAGGCCGCTGCCAGAACTGTCACCGCCGAATTACTTCAACAGCTTCTGCAAGGTGCGGAGATTGCGAGTCGTCGTGGACCCCTTGAGCCGCGGTGTGCCCGTGCTCTTGCCGAACGCGCTCTTCAGCGTCATCCCGCGTTCGACCTCCCAGTACAGGACCCCGTTCCCGGCCTGGACTCGCTCGACTGCCGGATCCAGTTCCTCGCCCTTGGCGATCAGCCCCGCGAGAACGTCGGGATCAGGCGTCACGAGCACGTACGGATGCCAGCCTTCCCGCTCGGGATCGAACGGGTAGTCGTCGACGATCCTTCGGACCGTCTCGAGGTCCAAAACGAAAACCCATGCGTCGTAATGGAACTCGGCCCTCATGGCCTTCTCGATCTCACTCTTCAACGTGGGGACGTCGGTGCGATCGGAATCGAACAGCACGTTGCCGGACGCGAGCACCGTCTTCACGTTCTCGAAACCCAGATCGCTGAAGGTGCGGCGCAGATCCACCATCTTGATGTTGATGCCACCCACATTGATCCCACGCAGAAGGGCGACGTATCGAGTCATGAGTCCGACCATAGTGCGAAGGCACGACACCGCGAGTTCGGAGGCCGAGCGCGTGACGCGTATCCTGATCGGGCGGACGAGTTGGCCGGGCGGCCGCGGCACGGGGAACCAGCATGCAGATGCACAGGCCCCGGGCCGAGGAAAGTCCGGACTCCACAGAGCAGGGCGGTTGTTAACGGCAACCCGAGGTGACTCGCGGGACAGTGCCACAGAAAACAGACCGCCGACGTCACACCCCTTCGGGATGTGCGTCGGTCAGGGTGAAACGGTGCGGTAAGAGCGCACCAGCACCCCGGGTGACCGGGGTGGCTAGGTAAACCCCGCCCGGAGCAAGGTTGAAGACCGCACCAGGCCTTTCGGGGTCCCGGTGCGGTTGCGCAGGTGTTCGAGGGCTGCTCGCCCGAGCCTGCGGGTGAACCGCTCGAGGTACCCGGCGACGGTGTGCCCAGATGGATGGTCGCCACCCGGCATTTCGGTGCCGGGGACAGGATCCGGCTTATACGCCAACTCGTCCGCGCTCCTCGTTTCTCCGGGAGCTGTAAGTGTTACCGGTGGGAGCGCTAACATCTGCCCATGGACTTGCCTCATGACATCGCCGGCTCCGGCCCCACGCTCGTCCTCGTGCACGGCGTGGTGCATCGCCGCCAAGCGTGGAACGCCTTGCTGGACCAGTTGACGCCGTATCGCCGGGTGGTCACGGTGGATCTTCCGGGCCACGGGGAGTGCCCGGCTCTCGAGCACGACGGTGTGGATGCGATGGCCGCCCTCCTCGAGGAGCTGAGCGGGTTCGTCCGGTCGGTGACGCCGCCGGGAGAACGCGCACACATCGCCGGGAACTCTCTCGGGGGCTGGCTTTCCCTCGCGCTCGCGGCCAGGGGTGAGGTGGCCTCCGCCACCGCCCTCTCGCCGGCCGGATTCTTCGTCAACAAGGCCGATCAGGCGCGTACCATCTACACCTTCCGTGCGCTCCGCAAGGTGGCGAGGGCAATGGGGGAGAATGCGCCGAAGGCGCTGAGCTACCGCGCAGTCCGCTATCCGTCGCTGGCCGCCTGCTTCGCCAGGCCGAGCCACGTACCGTACGAGGATGCCGTGATCGACGCCCGGTCCCTCACCACCAACGTGTTGGTCGACCAGGGACTGACGGCGTCGTTCGCGCTGCCGCCCGTCGTCGACGCCACCGTCCCCGTCACCGTGGCGTGGGGACGGCGCGACCTCATCCTGCCGGTGTATCAGGCGCGACGCGTGCGTAAATCCTTCCCGCAGGCCCGGCTACTGGTGCTCCCCGGAATCGGTCACGTTCCCATGAGCGACGACCCCGATCTCATCGGCACCATTCTGCTGGGCGGTAGCTCGGCGACATCCTCGGCGCCGCGCTGACCGGTACGCCCTCAGCGGAGCGAAATCCACACCTGGGACTTGCCCAGCACCGTATGGCCGTCGCACGTCACGGTCAGATCGATCCGGGCGCTGCCGGCTTCGTCGTCCACGCGAGCGGCCTTGGCGACCACATCGACGACCGCACCGTCCTCCGCATGAACGATGACCGGCTTCGTGAAGCGGGCCCGGTAGCCGGTGATTCGCGCAGGGTCGCCGAGCCACTCGACGACGCACTGAGTGGCGAGCCCCAGCGTGAGCATCCCCTGAGCCAGGACACCGGGAAGTCCGACCGTCGCGGCGACGTCGTCCCGATAGTGAATCGGATTGAAGTCGCCGGAGGCGCCGGCGTAGCGAACCAGTGATTCGCGGGTCAGGTGGTATCGCGCCTTGACGACAGTGTCGCCCAGCAGGATTCGCTCGGGCGAACTCACTGGTCACCTCGCACGAAAAGGCTGGAGGTCATGGTGCTGACCACAGCACCGCTCGCGTCGGTGATGTCGATGCCGGCCACGATGAGGGTGTGGGGACCTCTCGGGGCCACCTCGGTCACGGTCAATACCGCCGACAACTCGTCGCCGGCCACTACGGGGCGGAAGGACGACGCCTGTTCGGTGCTGTGCACCAGGTTGACGGGCTCGATTCCCGTGGTCGGATCGGCGACCAACTGTGCGAGGGCCCGCTCCTGCACGATGACGGGAAATGTCGGCGGCGCAACGAGATCAGCGTGTCCGGCGGCTCGGGCGCGTTCCACGTCGTAGGACGTCGGGTTGGTGGCGAAAACGGCCCGTGCGAACTCGCGAATCTTCTCACGGCCGACGAGGTACGGCTCGGTGGGCGGATAGACCCGTCCCTCGATCGCTCGATTGACTGCCATCATGACAGCGTAGAGAGACTACGGGCGCCGGGCGCAGTGAAACGGCCGGAACTCTACGCCTCCGGCAACGGCGAAGCCCCCGCCGAGAAGTTCGGCGGGGGCTTCGTTCGAATCAGCTGACCGGCATCCCGTCAGACGGGATCGACCATCAGAAGCTGGGCCCAGTAGGAGGCGCCTTCGGCGCCGAGGTAGGGAAGTAGCTGATCAAAAATGATCGTTGACATGCTCGCTCCATTCTCTGTTCGGGCACTGCACGCGGGACACGCTGCCACGACACCGCACGTACCGGCGCCGGGGAACGAATCACCGGACAGGCCCCGAGGGTAACAGTCTGAGCATGATCCACAACTCCAGACGTCCCGCCGGTGCGACACTGGGAACATGACTGACGAAGATCAACTCTGGTACTACAACGTCGACGACGGATCCGTCACGCAGGGGAAGGCGGCTTCGTCGATGTCCAGGATGGGCCCGTACCCCGACCGGGCTTCGGCCGAGAAGGCGCTGCAGATCGCCGCCGAGCGGAACAAGGCGGCTGACCGCGCCGAAGAGGAATGGAACAACTGACAGCGCGCACCGTCAGGGTGCCTACGGCGTGAAAGGGGCTACCTACGGTGCCGATCACTCGTTTTCTCGCGCACGGGATCGATTTCGGAGCCGTGCGCGAGGAGTTCAACCTTCCGCACGGTTATCCGCCCGAGGCGGTGGCCGAGGCCGTGCGGGCTACGGACCGGTGTTCCGCCGAGCGTGAGGACCGCACGGATCTGCCCCTCGTGACCATCGACCCGCCGGAGTCGATGGACCTCGATCAGGCCCTCCACCTCGAGCGCACCGCGGACGGATTCGTCCTGCACTATGCGATCGCGGACGTCGGCGCCGTCGTCGAACCCGGTGGTGCCCTGGAGGTGGAGAGCCGCAAGCGGGGCCAGACGTTCTACCTGCCGGACGGCAAGGTTCCGTTGCACCCGAAGGAGCTGTCGGAGGGGTCGGCGAGCCTCCTGCCGGACCAGATCCGCCCCGCAGCCCTGTGGCGGATCGAGCTCGACGAACAGGCAGCACCGGTGTCGTGGACGGTATCCCGCGCGACCGTCCGCTCGGTGGCGCGGCTCGACTATGCCGGGGTCCAGGCGGATTCGGACGCGGGCCGATTGCACCCGTCCATCACCTCGCTGCCCGAGTTCGGCCGGCTTCGCGCCGCAGCCGCGGTGGCGCGCGGTGCCATCGAGCTGCGACTGCCGGAACAGGACGTGGTACCGGACGGCGAGGGGTGGCGCATCGATCTGGCACCGCGCACCGAGGCCGACGACTGGAACGCCGAGGTGTCCTTGCTCACCGGAATGTGCGCCGCTGCCATGATGATCGACGCGAGGATCGGGCTGCTGCGGACGTTGCCGCCCGCCGGACCCGACGCCGTCGCCGCCTTGCGACGCACCGCGGCGGCACTGGGCATCGAGTGGCCACGCGACGTCGGTGTGGGCGAAATGCTGGCCGGGCTGGACCCCAATTCGGCGCCGACGCTCGTGCTGATGACCGAGGCCCCGTCCTTGCTGCGCGGCGCCGATTACGCCGCTTTCGACGGCAGCGTTCCCGAGCTCACCGTGCATGCGGCCATCGGCGCCCCGTACGCACACGTGACCGCACCGCTGCGGCGGCTGTCGGATCGCTATTCGACGGAAGTGTGCCTGGCCATAGCGTCCGGCGCCGCGGTCCCGACGTGGGTGCGAGGCGCGCTGGGGTCGATGCCCGAGATCATGGGCGGCTCCGACACGCTGGCCGGGAAGGTGGAACGCGCCTGCATCGACCTTGCCGAGGCGACAGTGCTCGCCGACCGGGTGGGGGACGTGTTCGATGCGACCGTTCTCCGCTCACGCAACGGCAAGCGCACCGCCGACGTGTTCGTCCCTTCCGTGTCGGTGATGGGCAAGTGCGTCGGGGATCCCGCGGAAGGGGAGCAGGTCAAGATCCGGCTCGTCGCCGCCGACGTCCACAAGCGGTCCGTCGAGTTCAGCTACCCGGCGTAGTTCGTTACGGGCGGAACCGGTCGGTGGCCCGTACCAGACGGTCGACGATCCCCGGCTCCATCGCTGAATGACCGGCATCGCCGACGATGTCGAGCTGCGAGCCGGGCCACGCCCGGTGCAGCGCCCACGCGCTCGTCGCCGGGCATACCACGTCGTAACGACCCTGCACGATCACCCCGGGAATCCCCTCGAGCCTCGCAACATCACGCAACAACTGTCCCTCGTCGAGGAACCCGCGGTGATGAAAATAGTGGTTTTCGATGCGGGCGAACGCGAGTGCGAACCGAGGCTCCGAACTCTCGGCGATCCGCTCCGGCTTGGGCAGGAGCGAGCTGGTCGCCCCTTCCCAGGCCGACCACGCGATCGCGGCCCGCGTCGCAATCTCCACATCTTCGGCGTGCAGCACCCGGTGGTAGGCCTCCACCAGATCGCCGTCCCGCTCCTGCTCGGGAACGGGCGCCAGGAACTGCTCCCACCGTTCCGGAAAGAGATGTGCGGCACCGCCGTTGTAGTACCAGTCGATCTCGCTGCGCCGCAGCAGGAAGATTCCTCGCAACACCAATTCGGTGACCCGGTGCGGATGCTTCTGCGCGTAGGCGAGGGCCAGGGTGGAACCCCACGAACCGCCGAACACCTGCCACCGCTCCACGCCCAGATGATCACGCAGCATCTCGATGTCCGAGAGCAGGCGGTCCGTCGTGTTCACCGACAGATCGGCCCCGTCGGCGACGTGTGGTGTGGAACGACCACACCCGCGCTGGTCGAACAGAACGATCCGGTACGCGGCTGGGTCGAAGAATTGCCGATACGCAGGATCGGTGCCGCCGCCCGGGCCGCCGTGCAGGAAGACGACGGGCTTTCCGTCGGGATTGCCGCTCAGTTCCCAGTACACCTGCTGGCCGTCACCCACATCGAGATGCCCGAACCGGAAGGGTTGGATCTCGGGGTAGAGAGTGCGCAGGTCCTGCTCGCCGGACACCTCAGAACCCGATCAGGCCGGACGCCAGATCGGGTATCTCCAACGCGGTCACGGCTTCCTGACGGATGTCCGGGCAGGCCGCCGTCGTAATCACGTCGATGCGACCGCGATCCTGCAGGAAGTCGAGGGCATTGAGGTTGTTCTGCGCGATCCACGTGCCGACCAGCCCGTTGAGTCCGGTCTTCCCGATGGTCGGCGTGTACGTACGCCAGCTCTGCAGCTGCCCCTCGAGATCCCGGCACAACTGGGTGGCCTGGGCCTCGGTCACTCCGCCCGGGACCGCAGCGACTCCCGGCGGGGCGGCGCGGGAACTGGTGGGAACAGCGGATTGGGGCGCGGGTGCGGTGCCCTGTCCCGCGCACCCCGTGAGCGCGGCGGCGAGTGCGACCGCCCCGGCCGCGAGTGCGGCCGGGCGGCGACGGTGGCCGGTCTGCGACGCACGTCGTACTCGCATGAACACCTCTCTCGAATTGTGGAGCCGAACCGGTTGAGAAGAGATCAGAAGCTGTGCTCGTCCGCGGGGAAGGCGCCCGAACGTACCTCGTCTGCGTAGGCCGCGGCTGCCGCGCGGAGCTCGTCACCGACGTTGCCGAAGCGCTTGACGAACTTCGCCGTCTTCCCGCTGGTGTAACCGGCCATGTCCTGCCACACCAGCACCTGGGCGTCGCATTCGGCGCCGGCACCGATGCCGACCGTGGGGATGGTGAGCTTGCGGGTGACCTGTCCGGCGATCTCCGCGGGCACCATCTCCATGACGACCGAGAAAGCGCCTGCTTCCTGGACGGCGATGGCGTCGGCCACCAACTGCTCGGCCGCGTCACCTCGGCCCTGCACCCGGAAGCCGCCGAGTGAGTTGACGCTCTGCGGAGTGAAGCCGACGTGGGCCATGACGGGAATGCCCGCGGCGGTAATTGCGGCGATCTGGGGCGCGACGCGTTCGCCGCCCTCCAACTTCACGGCGTGGGCCAGGCCTTCCTTCAGGAACCGGGTGGCGGTGGCCAGGGCCTGCTCGGGCGAGCTCTCGTAGCTGCCGAACGGGAGGTCGGCCACGACGAGGGCGTGGGGTGCGCCGCGAACGACACCTCGTACCAGGGGAAGCAGTTCGTCGACGGTGACCGGAACGGTGGTCTCGTACCCGTAGACGACGTTGGCGGCGGAATCGCCGACCAGCAGGACCGGGATGCCGGCTTCCTCGAAGATGCGGGCGCTGGAGTAGTCGTAGGCGGTGAGCATCGCCCAGCGTTCGCCTTCGGCCTTCATGGCCTGCAGGTGGTGGGTCCGGGTCTTGCGTCGGGGTGCGTCGGGGGAGGGGGCTGATCCGTAGAGCCGATTCTCGGACGTGCTCTCGGAAGTCTTGCTATCGGACATCGTTGTCCCTTTCTGGCCTCGAGGCCCTTGGCGGGTCCCCGGGTGCGGGTGATGACGCCTACAGTCTGCCACCGGGCCATGGGGGTGCGAACCCCCGGCGCAGGTGCGATAGGTCACATCGATCTCCGGGGTCTGACCTGCCCTCGAGGCACGCACCCGGTGAACCCTGGCACGATCGTCGTATGTCTCGCAGTGCTCGCGTGCCGGCCGCGTTCGCGGGTGCCGTCGCCGTTGTCCTCGTCTTCGCAGGATGCACTGGAAGTGGAGGGGATTCCGGCGAGGCCGTCGCCGAGCCCTCGCCTTCTGCGGCGTCGCCGGGAGCGTCCGCTCCCGACGGACTGGAGGCCTTCTATACGCAACAGGTGAATTGGGGTTCGTGCGAGGGATACAGCACGGACGGCACACCGCTCGGGGACAACCTCGACTGCGCCAAGGTGACCGTGCCCAACGACTACGCGGACCCGGGCGGCGCCACGGCGCAGATCGCGATCTCCCGTTTTCGGGCGGGTGGACCGAAACTCGGGTCTCTTCTGGTCAACCCCGGCGGTCCCGGGGCATCCGGTCTAGCTCTGGCATCCGTGGCCGACGGCACCGAACTCGCCGAAAAGTTCGACGTCGTCGGATTCGACCCGCGCGGTGTCGGCGCATCCACCCCGGCAGTGACCTGCTTGACCGACCCAGAGGTGGACGCCAAGCGTAGGGACGACGACGTCGACATGAGCCCCTCCGGGATCGCGCAAACCGAAGCGGAGAACCGTGATTACGCGGCCAAGTGCGCAGAGCGGACAGGTCCGGATGTACTGGCCCACGTGGGCACCTACGACGTCGTCCGCGACATGGACGTCATCCGGGCGGTGCTCGGCGACGCGAAGCTGAACTACCTCGGATATTCCTACGGCACCCGGCTGGGGTCCTCCTATGCGGAGACGTTCCCCGGCAACGTGCGGGCGATGGTGCTCGACGGCGCCCTCGACCCCGAGCAGGATCCGACCGACGAGGTCATCTTGCAGGCCGAAGGCTTCCAGAAGGCATTCGACGCCTTCGTCGCGGACTGCATGAGGCAGCAGGATTGCCCCCTGGGCACCGACCCGGCACAGGCCGACGAGAACTTCCGCGCTCTGGTCGATCCGCTGATCGCGAAGCCGGCGGCCACGACCGATCCACGAGGACTCAGCTACACCGACGCGATCACCGGCGTCCAGCAGGCGCTGTACTCACCCAACCTGTGGGGACCGCTGCGCGGCGGATTGCAGAGTCTGCGGACGGGCACCGGGGATTCGCTGCTGATGCTGGCCGATCTGTACGAGGGCCGAGCGGACGACGGCAGCTACTCGAACCTCAACGACGCTTTCAACGCCATCCGGTGCGTGGACGATCCGCCGGTCACCGATCGCGCAAAGGTCGGCGAGGCCGATCTGCGGTACCGGCAGGCGGCTCCGTTCCTCGACGACGGTCGCGGCACGGGCAACGCGCCGCTCGACGTCTGCGCGTTCTGGCCGGTGCCGAGCACGGGTGCACCGCACACGGTGGACGCCCCCGGAATCCCGACGATCGTAGTGGTCTCGACCACAGAGGATCCGGCCACTCCCTATCAAGCGGGAGTGGACCTGGCGAAGCAGATGAACGGCGCGCTGATCACGTACCGGGGCACTCAGCACACCGTCGTTCTCGATGGCGAAGCATGCGTCGACGACGCCGTCATCGACTATTTCGTGACCCTCGAGCCGCCGCCCGCCGACCTCACCTGTTGACACGCGCGTCCGCGGCGAGGGGTCGAGGTGGCCACACGCTGGCACGATGCGGAATCGTAGCCGGGTGAATTCACGAAGTAACACAGATTTAACGAACTTTGCTTACTCTCGCGGACATGGATCGCCAAAAGGAATTCGTGCTTCGCACCCTGGAAGAGCGCGACATTCGGTTCGTCCGATTGTGGTTCACGGATGTTCTCGGATACCTGAAATCGGTGGCGATCGCCCCCGCGGAACTGGAAGGTGCCTTCGAGGAGGGCATCGGCTTCGACGGATCCGCGATCGAAGGGTTCTCGCGGGTGTCCGAAGCCGACACCGTCGCGAAGCCGGACGCCTCCACGTTCCAGGTTCTGCCCTGGAGCTCGAGCAAGGGCCATCAGCACTCCGCCCGCATGTTCTGCGACATCGCCATGCCCGACGGGTCCCCGTCCTGGGCCGATTCGCGGCACGTGCTGCGACGGCAGCTGAACAAGGCCAGCGACCTCGGCTTCAGTTGCTACGTGCACCCCGAGATCGAGTTCTTCCTGCTCGAGAACGGGCCGATCGACGGCACGCCGCCGAAGCCCGCAGACTCCGGTGGGTACTTCGACCAGGCAGTCCACGACTCTGCCCCCAATTTCCGCCGCCACGCCATCGACGCGCTCGAGTCGATGGGAATCTCCGTCGAGTTCAGCCATCACGAGGCGGCCCCCGGCCAGCAGGAGATCGACCTGCGGTATGCGGATGCCCTGTCGATGGCCGACAACGTCATGACCTTCCGGTACGTGGTGAAGGAAGTCGCCATTGCCGAGGGGGTGCGGGCCACGTTCATGCCCAAGCCGTTCAGCGATCAAGCCGGCTCGGCGATGCACACGCACATGAGCCTGTTCGAGGGCGACACCAACGCGTTCCACAACCCGGACGATCCGATGCAGCTGTCGGAGACCGGGAAGGCGTTCATCGCCGGCATCCTCGAACACGCCAATGAGATCAGTGCGGTCACCAATCAGTGGGTGAACTCGTACAAGCGGCTCATCCACGGTGGAGAAGCTCCGACTGCGGCCTCCTGGGGTCCGTCGAACCGGTCGGCGCTCGTGCGTGTCCCGATGTACACGCCCAACAAGGCGTCGTCGCGTCGAGTCGAGATCCGCAGCCCAGACTCGGCGTGCAACCCGTATCTCACCTTCGCGGTCCTGCTCGCTGCGGGACTGCGCGGTATCGAGAAGGGTTACGCACTGCCGCCGGAGGCCGAGGACGACGTGTGGGCGTTGACATCGGCCGAGCGGCGCGCCATGGGGTATCGCGAACTCCCCGGGAACCTCGACGGGGCGCTGCGGGAAATGGAGAAGTCCGAACTGGTCGCCGAAGCACTCGGTGAGCACGTGTTCGACTTCTTCCTCCGCAACAAGCGTCGCGAGTGGGAGGAGTACCGCAGCCACGTGACGCCGTTCGAACTCAAGACGTATCTGGGGTTGTGAGCAAGAACATGGTGAAGCCTCCGGCAGCGCGTTCTGCCGTTCCCGGCCCGGGTCGACTGGGCCTCGTCGAACCGACCGCTCCCGCCGAACTTCGAGATCTGGGCTGGGTAGGCGAGGGCAGCGTCGAGCTGCTCTGGTCCCTCTCCCGTGCAGCCAACGCCGACCTCGCGCTCCGCACGTTGGTGCGGATGAAGGACGGTCTGGGCGACGGGTGGGAAGCCCTCGACAAAGCCCTGCGGACCGACAAGGCCCTGCGCGGGCGCTTGTTCGGCTTGCTGGGTGCTTCCAGTGCGTTCGGCGATCATCTCGTAGCGGACCCCGCGCTGTGGACCAATCTCGCCGGCGACGTGACCCTGCCGACGAGGGAAGAGGCGAACGCCCGGATGTTAGCGTCCGTCGACGCCCACCCGGAGGAAGGCGTTCATCCCGAGGCGAATCTGTACCGGGCCGCCGTGACGGGCTCGGACGCTGTCGCCGCATTGCGCAAGTCGTACCGTGACCAGCTCATGCTCCTGGCCGCCGTGGACCTCGCGGCCACCGTCGAGAACGAACCGGTACTTCCGTACCAGACCGTCGGGCGTCAGTTGTCCGATCTGGCGGACGCCGCACTCAATGCCGCCCTCGCAGTCGCCGTCGCAACAGTGTGTCCGGAAGCGCCCTGCCCGGTGCGGCTCGCCGTGATCGCGATGGGCAAATGTGGTGCACGCGAACTGAATTACGTCAGCGATGTGGACGTGGTCTTCGTCGCCGAGCCCGCCGATGCGATCGCCAGCCGGATCGCGGGTGAGCTGATGCGCATCGGATCGACGGCCTTCTTCGACGTCGATGCGGCACTGCGACCCGAGGGTAAACGCGGCGAACTCGTCCGCACCCTCGAATCTCACGTCACCTACTACAAGCGGTGGGCCAAGACCTGGGAATTCCAGGCGCTCCTCAAGGCTCGGCCGATGATCGGCGACCTCGAGCTGGGACGGCAGTACGTCGAGGCCCTCAGCCCGATGGTGTGGACGGCCTCCGAGCGGGAAGATTTCGTTCCCGAGGTGCAGGCCATGCGCCGGCGGGTAGAGGAGATGGTTCCGCCCGAACTGCGCGAGCGGGAGCTCAAATTGGGCCGGGGCAGCCTGCGGGACGTCGAGTTCGCGGTGCAGCTGCTCCAGCTGGTCCACGGACGTGCGGACGAGGCGCTCCACGTGCAGAGCACCATCGACGCCTTGACGGCGCTCGCCGCGCGCGGGTACGTCGGGCGCGACGACGCCGCGAATTTGGCTGCGTCGTACGAATTCCTGCGGCTGCTCGAGCACCGGCTGCAACTGCAGAAGTTGCGACGCACCCACACGCTTCCGCCCGCCGAGGACGAGGAAGCATTGCGGTGGCTGGCGCGGGCCGCCCACATGCGGCCGGACGGCAGCAAGGATGCCCTCGGCGTCCTCAACGCCGAAATCAAGCGCAACGCCCACCGGGTGCGGCGCCTGCACGCCAAATTGTTCTACCGCCCACTGCTCGAATCGGTGGCTCGGATCGACAAGGATGCTCTGCGGCTCAGTCCCGACGCGGCAATCCGGCAGTTGGCGGCGCTGGGATACACGGCACCCGAGAACGCCCTCGGACATCTGACGGCGCTCACGAGCGGTGCGTCCCGAAAGGGCCGCATCCAGGCGCTGCTGCTGCCGACGTTGCTCGAATTCCTCGGTGACACACCGGACCCCGACGCGGGGTTGCTCGCCTACCGCAGGCTGTCGGATGCGATGAACGACCAGACATGGTTCCTGCGTCTGCTCCGTGACGAGGCGTCCGTGGCCGAGCGACTGATGACCGTGCTGGGTTCGTCGGCCTACGTTCCGGACCTGCTGATCAAGGCCCCCGATGTGGTGCGGTTGTTTGCCGATTCCCCGGGCGGCCCGCGCCTGCTGGAATCGAAACCGGAGGACGTCGCGCGGGGAATTCTGACGGCGTCGGCACGCCACGACGATCCGGCGCGCGCCATCGCGGCCGCGCGGTCCCTGCGCCGGTACGAACTGGCCCGGATCGCCTCCGCCGACATTCTCGGCATGCTCGACGTGCCCGGGGTGTGCCGGGCGCTGTCCTCGGTGTGGGCGGCCGTCCTCAACTCCGCGCTGACCTCGGTGATCAACGCGAGCGAGAAGGAGCTGGGCGAACCGGCACCCGCAACGTTCACGGTGATCGGGATGGGCCGGCTCGGTGGCGGTGAGCTGGGCTACGGATCCGACGCCGACGTGCTCTTCGTGTGCGAGCCCCGCGAGGGCGTCGACGAGACCGTCGCCGTCAAGTGGGCCAACGGAGTCGCCGACAAGGTGCGCTCGCTCCTGGGTGCGCCCAGCACAGATCCACCACTCGAGGTCGACACCGGGTTGCGGCCGGAGGGTCGTAGCGGTCCCGTCGTGCGCACGCTCGCGTCGTACGAGGCCTACTACGCACAGTGGGCGCAGGCCTGGGAGATTCAGGCGCTGCTGCGAGCGCACCACGTTGCCGGCGACGCCGACCTCGGACTGCGCTTCCTGCACATGATCGACAAGACGCGTTACCCCGAAGGCGGGGTGTCCGAGCAGGCGGTACGCGAGATCCGGCGCATCAAGGCGCGGGTCGACTCGGAGCGGTTGCCTCGCGGCGCCGACCCCGCCACGCACACCAAACTCGGCCGCGGCGGGCTCGCCGACATCGAGTGGACTGTGCAGCTGATCCAGCTTCGCCACGCCCACGACATCGAGTCGCTCCACAACACGTCGACCCTCGAAACTCTCGACGCCATCGGGGCCGCAGAACTGCTCAGTGAGGCAGACGTCCAACTGCTACGCGACGCGTGGATCACGGCGACGAAAGCCCGCAACTGCCTGGTGCTGGTGCGCGGTAAGCCCACGGACCAGCTGCCCGGCTCCGGTCGCGTCTTGTCCGCGGTCGCACAGATTGCCGGCTGGGGTAGTGACGACGCGGGCGGGTTCCTCGACCATTACCTGCGCGTCACCCGACGGGCCAAAGCAGTGGTGGAGAGGGTCTTCGGCGGGTGATCGCCGCCTGGGGGGTGCGAGCGCTCACTGCCCTCGGGTGGTGCGCGGTGCTCGTCGGGGTGTTCGGTGTGGTGCTCCGATTCCTCGACGTGCACAACCAACGACTCCTCGTGCTGGCGTCGGCCGCCCCCTATTTGATGGCCGCGGCAGCGGTCGGGGTGCTGGTTCTCGGAGTGACGCGGCACTGGGTCGGATTCGGCGTGGCCCTGACAGTCGCGGCGGTAGCCACGCTGTCGCAGGCGCCGCTCTATCTGGCGAACGGCTCGGCGCCGGCATCTGGTCCGGAAGTGACTGTGATGCAAGCCAATATCTGGCTCGGCAACGCTGATCCCGATTCGCTGAGGAGGCAGATCGAGGACAACGACGTCGACGTCGTTACCGTGAACGAACTGACGCCCGAGGCTGTCGGGCGGCTCGAGGCGTCGGGTATCTCGTCTGTGTTGCCTTACTCGTTTCTGCGGCCCGGGACCGGCGGGGTAGGAACCGGGATCTGGAGCCGGTATCCGCTGTCCGAACAGATTCACCACGAGGAGTTCCTGCTGACGGCGCTGTCGGCGCGGATAACCCTTCCGGACGGCGCGAGTGCTGCCGTGTACGCCCTGCATCCCGTTCCGCCCTGGCCGGTGGATTCCGCGGTGTGGGCGGGGGAGATGGACCGCATCAAGGCGTTGCTCGACGGGATCCCCGAGGACTCGGGTCCGGTGATTCTCAGCGGCGATTTCAATTCCACCCGCGATCACGTCAAGTACCGCAATCTGGTGAGCGGCCGCTTCCGGGACGCCGCCGACCAGGTGGGTGCCGGAATCCAGAACACGTATCCGGCAGACCGGCAGCCGTTTCCGCCGATGATCGCGATCGACCACATCGTGACGAGCGGGGCCCGGGCGCAGTCGGTCGAGTCGGTGGTGATCGCCGGTTCGGATCATCGGGGCTTGATCGCAACGATCACGCTCGGTCCTTGACGGTCAGGGGAGTGTCACAAATCCCTTGTCTGCCAGCCAGTTACGAGCGACGTCCGCCGGTTCCTGTCCTTCGACGTCGACGAGCCGGTTCATCTCGGTGACCTCCTCGTTGGTCAGGGCGTCCGAAATGGGCGCCATGACCTCCGCCACCTGTGGGTGGGCATCGGCGAAGTCCTTCCGCATCGTGATGGCAGGGTTGTACTTCGGGAAGAACTGCCGGTCGTCCTCGAGAAGAACCAGATCGAGCGCGATGATGCGTCCGTCGGTGGTGAACACCTCACCGAACTTGCATTCTGTGCCGTCCGCGGTGGCCTGATAGATGATGCCGGTCTGCAGGATCTGCCGGTTCGCTCTCGCGGGATCGAAGCCGTAGGTGGCGGCCAGCCCGGGGAAGCCGTCCTGTCGCACATTGAATTCCGTCTCGACGCACGTGGTGGCGGCCGCAGGGTCGCGGTTGACCAGGTCTGCGTACTGGGACAACGTGGTGATGCCGGTCTGCTCGGCGGTCTGCCTGTTCATCGCCAGGGCATACGTGTTGTTCATGGGCGCGGGCTCCACCCACACCATGGCATTGCGTTCGAGGTCTTCGTCCCGCACGGCCTCGAATTGCGCGACGGGGTCGGGCACAGGAGTCTCGTTGCCCAGATAGTTGATCCAGCCGGTTCCTGTGTACTCGTAGGTGACGTCGATCTGCCCGTCCAACTGCGCGTCCCGGGTGCTGTTCGATCCCTGGATGTTGGTGAGATCGCGCACCTCGGCGCCGGCGGCGCTGAGCGCGAACTCGATGATGTACCCGAGGATCACCTGCTCGGTGAAATCTTTGGACCCGACGGTGATCTTGACCCCCTCGAGTCCGGGGACAGGCTGGATACTGCCGGGGAGTACGGACAGCGGCAACGCGCCACCGGATTCGAGACCGCAGCCGGCCAGGAGAGTGACACTGCACGCCAACGCCGTTGCGGCAAGAGTGCGCCGGAGTCCTCGTCGCAAGGCCATCAGCGCAGTCCCTTGGGGCCCAGGAACTCCTCGGCCAGTGCACCGCACCAGTCGACCAGAAGCGCGAGCGCGACCGCGAGCACCGCGCCGACGACCAGTGTGACGTTGTCGCGCAGCTTGTATCCGGTGTCGATGAGGATGCCGAGACCGCCCCCGCTGACGAGGAAGCTGAGGGTCGCAGTGCCGACAGCGAGGACGAGCGAGGTACGCAACCCGGCCAGGATGTACGGAACGGCCAGTGGCAACTCGACTTTCTGCAACACCAGGCGCGCCGTCATTCCCTGCCCGCGCCCGGCGTCGATGACGGCGGGATCGACCTGCTGCAAACCGAGCATGGTGTTGCGAAGCACAGGAAGCAGCGAGTAGAACGCTATGGGCAGAACGCCGATCCAGAACCCGGTGGTACTGGTGGCCAGGAACAGCAGCACGAGCAGCCCGATCGCCGGCGCGGCCTGACCGATGTTGGCGATACCGATGAAGACTGGCGCCAGCCTGGTGAAACCGGGGCGCGTCAGAAGGATTCCCAGGGGAACTGCGATGGCGACGACGATGGTGACGACCACGACCGTGATCAGCACATGCTGCCACGTCAGGGTGGCGATGTTCGCGGCGTTGAGGCTGCCCTTCTGAGTGGCCGTGAGTTCGCGGTTGAATGCCCAGCCGAGGACCCCGGCCACGAGTACGAGCACGATCACCGGTTGAACCAGCAGCCGGGCACGTTCTGACCGACGGGCGGTGGGGATGTCCTGTGCGACAACGGCGGTGGTCATGACGGCGGCCCCTCCACGCTCGTTTCCCCGTTCTCGTTGTCCGGCCCGTGCTCCTCCCGCATCGCGGAGAGGTGGTTCACCAGCGTGTCGATACTGATGAGACCTTCGTATTCGCCCCGCCGGCCGGTGACGACGGTCGAGGCGCTGCTTTCGGCGAGCAACGCCTCGAGCGCATCCTGCAGCGTCGACTGGGTGGAGACGACCTCCTCGATCGGGTCACCGACGTCCTGCAGTGAGGTGGCGTGTGCCAGGTGGCCGAGGGACACCCAGCGGATGGGGCGATCACGTGCGTCGAGAATAAGACCCCACTTGATCTTGCGTGGTGTGATGGCCGCCCGCAGCTCGTCGACCGAACCGTCGGCATACGCGGTGGGGCAGTCGAGGAGCGGCACGTCCCGGACCCGGGTCAGCGTCAACTGTTTGAGCGACGCGTTCGCGCCGACGAAGCCGGCCACCATGTCGTTCGCGGGATTCGCGAGAATCGCATCCGGGGTGTCGTATTGCATGATGTGCGACTGATCCCCGAGAACGGCGATACGGTCGCCGAGCTTGACGGCCTCGTTGAAGTCGTGGGTGACGAAGACGATGGTCTTGCCCAGATCCGACTGCAGTCGCATCAGTTCGTCCTGCAGCAGTCCGCGCGTAATCGGATCCACAGCGCCGAACGGCTCGTCCATGAGCAGGACCGGGGGATCGGCGGCCAGGGCCCGGGCCACGCCGACCCGCTGTTGCTGTCCACCCGACAGCTGCCGGGGATAGCGGTCCCGGTAGACGTCGGGGTCGAGTCCCACAAGGTCGAGCATGTCGTCGGTGCGCTGGGCGATCTTCTTCTTGTCCCACCCGATCAGCCCGGGAACGGTGGCGACATTCTTGGCGATGGTCAAATGCGGGAAGAGCCCTGCCTGCTGTATCGAGTAGCCGATGCCCCGCCGCAACCTGTCGGGATCGATGGACAGCGCATCGTTGCCGCCGATCGTGATCTTGCCCGACGTCGGTTCGATGAGGCGGTTGATCATCCGCATCGTGGTGGTCTTGCCGCAGCCGGACGGGCCGACGAATACGACGATCTCGCCCGCCGGGATGCGCATCGAGACGTTGTCGACGGCCGGCCGGCTCTGGCCGGGATAGTTCTTGACCACATTCTCGAGGACGATTTCGACGCCTGAGACGGTGTCGGCGCCGGTGCGTGCTGTGTCGAGTTCAGTCACGGATCCCCCTGGAAGTGGTGAGTCGCCCGACGACCACGAAAAGGCCGTCGAGCACGAGAGCGAGAAGGACGATCAAAACGGTGCCCGTGAGGGCCTGCGGGACTGCCGTGGGGCTTCCCACCCGGGACAGTCCGGAGAAGATGAGGTTGCCCAGTCCGGGGCCCTTGGCGTACGCCGCTATGGCGAGAATTCCCATCAACATCTGGGTGCTCACCCGCATGCCGGTGAGGATCGACGGCCACGCGAGCGGTAACTCGATCCGGCTCAGCACAGCGATCCGGCCCATACCGACACCTCGTGCCGCGTCCGTCACCGCCGGGTCCACCGACGACAGACCGAGGATCGTGTTCCGGATGATCGGCAGCAGGGCGTACAGGACCAGGGCCGTCACGGTGGGAGCCACACCGAGACCCAGGATGGGGATCAGGAGGCCTAGTAGGGCGAACGACGGGACGGTGAGGATGGTGCTCGCGAGCGCTGTGGCGACGGCCGAGCCCGCCGGACTGCGATACACGACGATGCCGACGACCACCGCGACGACCGTGGCGATGACCACCGATTGCACCACAGCGCTGACGTGCAGATAGGAGTCCGTGAGCAGTTGCTGCTTCCGCGCGGAGACGAAATCCCACAGCTGCACGATGTCCACTGTGCGACACCTTTCACCCGTCGAAACCTGTTCCGAGATATTTCACAGTGCTATGCGCCGGCCCTGTACGCAGGCAAATGCGAATCTTCGGCGGGTTGTACGCGGTCAGTCGGGGCAGGGGTCGTCGATCTCGGCAGGACGGTCGCTCACTCGGTCAGAACATCAGGAGCCGGTCAGCCAGGACAGCAAGCGGCCCCGCGACCAGCAGCGGCCGATGGCCTCGGCGCGCAGAGTCGACGCGTCGAACACAGCCAGCCCGATGATGCTGTGGCCGGAGGCGCGGCGATCGCCGAGCGTCGGTATGGACGGCGCGACCCCGACTCCCTCCGCCGACACCCACACCACAACCCGGCCGGCTGCGTCACCGAGGCGGTGCAGGAAGCGCACGCGGCTTTCGAGGGACAAGCGCGACAGCGCCCACGTCGTCGTCACGACGGGCAGGGCGTCCGCGGGCACACGGGCGAAGGCCTCAGGCAGAACCTCGACGGCGTCACCTCGGAGCAGCAGCGGAGGCTCCGTCGCCGCCAGCGCGATTTCCGCATCGAGCCTGGCGACCCGCTCCGGCTGGTCCGGCCACACGCAGGCGCGTAACCAGCGGGCTTCGTCCGCGTCGGTCACGTCGACCGGATCGAGGTCGATGCCCACCCGGGCGACAACCTCGGGCATCGCCCGCGGCGGGAGGGGGCGATCTCCCACGATCGAGGACGACTGCTGTACCGGAGATGACGGGTCGCCCAGGAATTGTCCGTTGCTGTAGGTGATGCCGACGCGATCGACGGTGAGATCGAACCCGGCCGAACAGCCCACGTCGATCAGCGCAATCCTCTCCGCACCCACCCGGCTTGCAGCCTCAGCGATGGCGGGATACAGCACAGTGCAGTGACCGGTGTCATCGGCCCGCATCGTCCGGCGCACGGCGGTGGCCACCACAGAGCCGGTCATGTGCACCAGCGTGTCGATCGCCGCGCCGACGGCAGCGTCGCGGTCCGCGGCGGCATAGGCGGCGGCGAGCGCGGGGGCGTGTCCGGCGAGCGCGAGGTCGTGGAGCGCGGCGAGAATGACCGTGGGGTGCCGCTTGCGCGCCGGCGCGGCCTCGATCGCGCGCAGCGCTTCCGCGGACTCGCTCAGGGCGACGGCGATGCGATGGTACAGCGGCGATGTCGGGGCGGCATCGACCTCACCGAAGTCTCGGTACACCTGAGCGAGTGTGCGGGCCCTACTCACGATCCCGACTTTCACTTGGACGAGCTCGGCGCTCACTTCCCCGGAACATCAGGTGGTGGGAATGGCGAAAAGCAGGGTGGACACGGCGATCGAGACACCGAACAAGGCGATCATCACGGCGTATCCGATATTGCGCCGGCGAGGAGAGATCGCCGGGTCCATCCACCATCCGAACGCCTTGAAGGCGGCCGGAACCGCCCACCACCCCAAGATCTGGGTGGTGACGACATTGCCGATGAACAGCGCGATGGCAACGGGGACACCGCGAGCCTCGATGAGCGGTGCACTGACGAAGTGGCCCCAGATCACCACCATCGGATACAAGACGAGGAGTACCAGGAGGTTGCTCCGCGCAACCGGAACCTCCGCGGACTGTTCGCCTTTCGCCCCGCGAAACCAGAAGTCGAAACCGTAACTGGCCCTGCGGACTCGAAGGTTCTGATTGAAGCGCGCCCCCTGTTCGAGAAGTTCGGCGCGCTCTGCCGAGTTCATCCAGCGCTCGAGATTCTCTTCGGTGTCGAAGCTGAGGACGATCGTCCAATCGTCGGTGACGCCGCGGACAGGCCGCTCCACCTTGTGCCCCCGGAAGCCCGTGAACCGGGCCTCGGCGGCGGAAATCCGACGCTGCCAATCCATGAAGGCGGACTCGTCCTCCGGATCGATGCGGCAGGAGATGACCACCGACGACGCAGCCTGCGCGGCAGTCTGTTCACCGGTGAGCAGATGGACGTCCTCGTTGCCGATGAATGCGTGCTTGATCTCCGCGACGAGGGTAGTCCGTTCGGAACTGTCCAGCCATGCTCTGGCGTCGTCGATCGTGGTGAACCGTTGGACCGTTACCCAGTCGTCCTGCACGGGCGGTGACGGCGGGATGATGTCCTGATCGATGAATCCTGGACGACCCGACAGGATTTCGGCTGAGCGGTGCTCCCAGCGCAGGTACTCGTCGAAACTGGCGTCGTCGATCCTGCGTCGGAAGATGATCGACACCGGCGATTGCGCCGGATCGCGGGCGGAGCGAGGCACGCGTTCACCCCCATCGGTTCGGCCCAAGGCAGTGTGCGGCCGGGTTTCCGGATCATATCGCCGGTCTCGGTGGCAGCGAGGAGGTTCCCGTACTTCTGGAAGTCCTCCCATCCACGGCCGCCGCGGTGACGAATAATGGAGGGTCGGAGAATCACGGAAGGTGCACGATGAGCGGAGTGAGTGGGAACGGACTCGGTGATCGCCAGTTCGACGCGCTGAAGGATGCGCTCCACAGCTTGTACTCAGAACTGGACTCGGCGGGGCGAACGGACCGATTCCTCGAAGAAGTCAGCCGCGAGGCCCTCGCCCTGGTGCCGGGCGCCCACCTGGCAGGCGTCACAGTCCTTCTGGACAACGGAGATGCCACGACGAGAGCCGCCACCGACCGCTTGGTCGTCGACGTGGATCGTGTCCAGTACGACGCCGGCGACGGGCCGTGTCTCGAAGCTGCCCGCACGCAGACGATCACGCGGGCCGATTCCGAGGAAGCGACACGGCGATGGCCGTCGTTCGCACACAGCGCCCGGCGCTTGGGTGTCGCGAGCTACCTGTCCGCGCCGATACTGCTCGAGGGAAAGTACCTCGGCGCACTGAACGTATACAGCCGGGAGGCACATGGTTTCACCAGGGCCGATGCCGCCGTCCTCAACGTGCTTCTCGTTGCCGTCCGATACGCCCTCGACGGCGCCTCGCGACTCGAGGAGGCGCGCAGGCGTGGTGAGCAACTGGAGACGGCGATGAAGTCGCGTGCGGTGATCGAGCAGGCGAAGGGTGCCATCATGGCGGCCCGCCGGGTCTCCGCCGACGAGGCGTTCCAGGTTCTGGTCACCGAGTCGAAGAACCGCAACATCAAGCTGCGCGTCATCGCCGAGGAGATGCTTCGGACGCTGCAGGAAGGGTGAGGCGGCGGCGCCGCCTCGACTTCTGAACCGGCGCCGCCTGGACGATCCAATGGTCCGGAACACTGGAACGCCTGGTGTGGCGGTTACCCGAGTCGCCTGGAGTGAAACAGGTGTGCCACAGGAGAGACGAACGAGCCCATCCGTGGGAATCGGCTGCAGGCAGCCGAGACCACGGATGGGCTCGTCGGAGAAACGATCCGCGCGAAGGCGGGAACCTACGACTTACACGTCGTAGTACAGCTGGAACTCGTAGGGGTGCGGCCGCAGGTTGACCGGAGCGATCTCCTGCTCACGCTTGAGCGAGATCCAGGTCTCGATCAGGTCGGAGGTGAACACGCCGCCCTCGGTGAGGTAGTCGTGGTCCGCCTCGAGGCGGTCGATCACTGCCGACAGGCTGGTGGGGGCCTGCGGGATGTTGCGGGCCTCCTCCGGCGGGAGCTCGTAGAGGTCCTTGTCGACCGGAGCCTGCGGCTCGATCTTGTTCTTGATGCCGTCCAGGCCGGCCATCATCTGCGCCGCGAAGTTCAGGTAGGGGTTACCCGAGGAGTCGGGGGCACGGAACTCGAGGCGCTTGGCCTTCGGGTTGTTGCCGGTGATCGGGATACGCACGGCCGCCGAGCGGTTGCGCTGGCTGTACACCAGGTTGATGGGGGCTTCGTAGCCCGGCACCAGGCGGTGGTACGAGTTGACGGTCGGGTTGGTGAACGCGAGCAGCGACGGAGCGTGATGCAGGATGCCGCCGATGTAGTGGCGTGCCATGTCGGACAGACCCGCGTAGCCGGCCTCGTCGTGGAACAGCGGCTTGCCGTCCTTCCACAGCGACTGGTGGACGTGCATGCCCGAGCCGTTGTCGCCGAACAGCGGCTTCGGCATGAAGGTGGCGGACTTGCCGTGCTTCCACGCGGTGTTCTTCACGATGTACTTGAACAGCTGCAGGTCGTCTGCGGCTGCGAGCAGCGTGTTGAACTTGTAGTTGATCTCGGCCTGACCGGCGGTGCCCACCTCGTGGTGACCGCGCTCGAGCTCGAAGCCCGCGTTCTGAAGGTTGGTCGAGATCTCGTCGCGCAGGTCGACGTAGTGGTCGTACGGTGCGACGGGGAAGTAGCCACCCTTCGGACGGACCTTGTAGCCCAGGTTGGGGCTGCCGTCGGCATTGAGTTCGGCGCCCGTGTTCCAGGATGCGGAGACGGAGTCGATCTCGTAGAAGGAGCCGTTCATCTGCGAGTCGTAACGGATCGAGTCGAAGATGTAGAACTCGGCCTCGGCGCCGAAGAACGCCGTGTCGGCGATGCCCGTCGACTTCAGGTATTCCTCAGCCTTGCGGGCGACGTTACGGGGGTCGCGACTGTAGGACTCACGCGTGAACGGGTCGTGGACGAAGAAGTTCACGTTCAGTGTCTTGGCGGCACGGAAGGGGTCGATCTGCGCGGTAGCGACGTCGGGGAGGAGCATCATGTCCGACTCGTGGATCGACTGGAAGCCGCGGACGGACGAACCGTCGAACGCGAGGCCGTCCTCGAAGACATCCTGGGTGAACGCAGAGGCCGGGATCGAGAAGTGCTGCTGGACGCCGGGAAGGTCACTGAACCGAATGTCGACGTACTCGACGTTCTCGTCCGCGATGAACTTGATGACCTCTTCGGCCGTGGTGAACGCCACGCTTGTGCTCCTTAAGTCGCTTCAGCCAAGTAGATATTGGCGAATTCGTCGTGCCAGACGGTATGGACCTGGTGTTGCCCGCGGGTCAACCTTTTGTTTCCGGCATGTTACGCGTCGCAACGTCCTGGGCTTTTGCGGGCGGGTGTGACTGCGCACACAGGCCCGAACGCCAGTGTGAGGTGCCCCGAGCGGCGACGCCTATCCTGGACAGCATGGCACGTATCACCGGCTCCTGGCTCTCCGGACCCTCGGCTGCCCTGCCGAACGGGGCAGCCGAGGCGCAACAGTCCTATCGAGGTGAACGCCTCGGGCTGCCGGCGGACGGGCCCGGCGCGCTCGTCGGCACCGGCCGCCGTCTGGCGGCCCTCATGATCGACTGGGTGTCGTCGGCGGGCGTGGCCGCGCTGATCATCGGAGACAATCCACTCGAAGGCCCGTTGTCGAGCGTCACGTTGCTCGTGTGGTTCGTCGTCGGGATCGCCGCCGTCACCTTGTTCTCCTTCACTCCCGGGCAGTTGTGCCTGGGAATACGGGTAGCGCGGGTGGACGGCCCCGTGCGTGTCGGCTTCGTCCGTGCGCTGGTGCGTCAGGCCCTGCTCGTCTTCGTCGTGCCTGGCACCATCACCGATGTCGACGGCCGTGGCATGCAGGACCGCGCCACCGGCACCGCCCTCGTGCGCACACGCTGACTCCGACCTCGACGAAAACGCCGATGCCGGGCCGATGCAGTCGAGCTGCATCGGCCCGGCATCGGGCTTGAGTGACAGAGGCGAACTCAGCGACGACGGATGGTGCGCTGCACCCCGCGCATCTTGGCGCCGCCCGGCATGGGGCCCTTGGGTAGTGCGGCACCGCCGCTCCGGCTGCTCAACGCCGCGAGACGCGACTCGATAGCGTCCATGCGCTTGGTGTCGATGTTCTTCGGGAGCTTGTTGAGGTACTTCTGCAGCTGCGAGAGCGGTACCTGCCCCTCGTCGTTGCCGATGACGATGTCGTAGATCGGCGTGTCACCGACGAGTCGAGCGGTCTTCTTCTTCTCCTGCGCGAGTAGCGATTTGACCCGCTGCGGTGATCCCTCGGCGACGAGGATGACCCCGGGGCGTCCGATCACTCGGTGCACGGCATCGAGCTGAGTGGTACCTGCGACAGCGCTCGTCACTCGCCAGGCACCCTGCATGTTGTCGAGCGCCCACGCCGCGGCGCCCGCCTGCCCTTCGGCTTTTCCGTACACAGTCTTCTGCACACGCCGGCCAAAGATGATGAACGCTCCGAGGACGCCGAGCAGGAGACCGATGGGCAGCAGAAGCCACTGGATGCCCCAGATCAGACCGACGAGGAAGAACACCACCGCGAGTCCGACCAGGGTCCCGAGCATGAGCGGCAGCAGCAGCTTGTCGTCCTTGCGCTGCATCTGGAAGGCCTGCCAGAGCTGGGTTCTACGCTCCTTCGATGCCTGCCTGCGAGCTGCCTTGGCGGCTGCTTTCGCTTCCTTGCCGGGTTTGCCCGCTTTACCAGATTTACTGCCGTTCGCCATGCTGTTCAGGATACGTCCCCAACACTCGGGACCGATGACCCGTCCGGTGTTGGTCGACGTCGTCGCTTCGCGTTACCGTGCGAGCCTGGCCATGAGGGAGCTCGCCTCCTGTGACGCACTGCCGCCCTCCGCGAGATGCGCTTGGCCGACGGGCAGTTCACGGCCGTGGTGGGCCATCGCCTGTGCGTAGAGTCGGCCGGCGCGGTAGGAGGAGCGGACCAGTGGTCCGGCCATGACGCCGGCGAAGCCGATCTCTTCGGCGGTGGTGGAGTGCGCCACGAATTCCTCGGGCTTGACCCACCGCTCGACGGGGTGATGCCGCGGCGAGGGGCGCAGGTACTGGGTGATGGTGATGATGTCGCAGCCGGCGTCGTGCAGGTCGTGCAACGCCTGGGTGACCTCGTCGGGGGTTTCACCCATCCCCAGGATCAGGTTCGACTTGGTGACGAGTCCGTCCTCGCGGGCGGCGGTGATCACGTCGAGGCTGCGCTGGTAGCGGAAGGCCGGGCGGATGCGCTTGAAGATGCGGGGCACGGTCTCGACGTTGTGGGCGAGGACCTCGGGGCGGGTGGAGAACACCTCGGCGAGTTGCTCGGGTTTGGCGTTGAAATCCGGGATCAGTAGTTCGACGCCGGTGCCGGGGTTGAGCTGGTGGATCAGCCGCACGGTTTCGGCGTAGAGCCAGGCGCCGCCGTCGGGGAGGTCGTCGCGGGCGACACCGGTGATGGTCGAGTAGCGCAGGCCCATGGCCTGCACGGACTCGGCGACGCGGCGGGGTTCGTCGCGGTCGAGGTCGTCGGGTTTGCCGGTGTCGATCTGGCAGAAGTCGCAGCGCCGGGTGCACTGCTCGCCGCCGATCAGGAAGGTGGCCTCGCGGTCTTCCCAGCATTCGTAGATGTTGGGGCAGCCGGCTTCTTCGCAGACGGTGTGCAGGCCCTCTCGTTTGACGAGGCTTTTGAGCTCGGAGTATTCCGGGCCCATCTTCGCTCTCGTCTTGATCCAGTTCGGCTTGCGTTCGATCGGGGTCTCCGCATTTCGGATCTCGAGGCGGAGCAATTTGCGTCCTTCTGGGGCCACAGTCACGCAGACGATGGTACGCCCGGCCCGAGGTACCCGGCGGGCCGGGGACGCCCGTCAGCCGTACTGAACAGTAGTGAAGGTGGGGGTCGACGAAGAGCGCTGGGCGGCCGCGGCAGCGTCGAACTCGACCCGTTCGATGTCGTGATCGGTGATCGGCAGAGTGCCGTCGAGTGCGGCCAGGACCGCCTCGGTTACGGCGGGAGTGACCTCGTCGACCGTCACGTCGCGGCCGAGTTCGTGCGAAAGCGTGGTGACCCCGGCGTCGCGGAGGCCGCAGGGAATGATGTTGTCGAAACCCGTGAGAACAGAGTTGCAGTTCAGCGAGAAGCCGTGCAAAGCGACGCCCCGCTGCACTCGGACGCCGATGGCGGCGACCTTGCGCTCCGGTAGCCACTGCCCGTCGGTCAGGGAGGCAGCCAGCCACACACCGGAACGACCCTCGACCCGACCGCAGTCCAGGCCGAGGTCGGTGCAGACGGTGATCAGTGCCTGCTCGAGGCGGCGCACATACTTCACGACGTCTACCGGTTCGGCGAGCTTCAGGATCGGGTAGCCGACGAGCTGGCCGGGGCCGTGCCAGGTGATTTTCCCGCCGCGGTCGACGTCGATCACGGGCGTGCCGTCGCTCGGCAGGTCCTCGGGTTGCGTCCGACGCCCGGCGGTGTACACGGGCGGGTGCTCGAGGAGCAGCAGCGTATCGGCGCCGATGTCCTCCGCGCGTTGGGCAGCGAGCTCACGCTGACGATTCCATGCATCGACGTAATCGATCAGGCCGAGATTCTCGACGGTGATCGGGTCGCGGCTGAAACGGGCGGAAAGTGGCACGCTGCTCATGTGCTAGAGATTACGCCCGGCTCGAGTTACCGCGGACGTGACCTCCTTCACCGCACGAGGCAGGCATCGAGTGCCTCACCGATCGTGTTGTGGCGAAAAGAGAAGCCGCACGCCTCCAGAACGGTGGGGATGGCGCGCTGGCCCGCCAGGATGCCTTCTCTCGCGAACTCGCCGACCAGTGCGTTCAAGGCGAAACCCGGGACGACCCAGGGCGCCGGACGGTGCAGGGTCCGCGCCACCGCACTATTGAACTCGGCATTGGTCACGGGTGCGGGCCCGGTGAGGTCGACCGGTCCGTCGACGTCGTCGCGGGCGAGGAGGAACTTGATGGCATCCACCTCGTCCTCCAGCGAAATCCATGACAGGTACTGGCGGCCGTCCCCGAGGCGTCCACCGAGGCCGATCGAATACAGCCGCCGCAGTTTGCCGAGCAGCCCACCCCGTGGTGAGAGGACGATCCCGCTGCGGATCAGAACCGTCCGGACGTTCGACGCGACCGCAGGAGTTGCGGCCGCCTCCCAGTCGCGACAGGTGTCGGCGAGGAACCCGGTACCCGATGGCGAGCTTTCGTCGACGACGGTATTGCCCGTGTCACCGTAGTAGCCGACAGCGCTGGCGCTGACGAACGCGGGGACGCGAGCCTCCGCCACCGCCTCGGCCAGGACGTCGGTGGCCGCAATGCGGCTGTCCCGGATCAGTTGTTTGTACGCCCCGGTCCATCGTTTGTCACCGATGCCGACACCACACAGATTCACGACCGCGTCGGCGTCGGTGAGGATCGCCGTGTCGAGCCGGTCCTTCTGCGGATCCCACCGCGATTCGTCGGGTCCGGCCGTTGCCCGCCGCACCAGCCGGACGACGTCGTGGCCGTCGCCACGTAGAGACGAGACAAGTGCAGTTCCGATCAGCCCCGAGGAGCCGGCGATGACAACCCGCATGTGCAACAGCCTCCTTCACAAGGCAGGGGCACCATTCCGGAATGAATGGTGCCCCTGCGCGAATCCGAACCGTACCGACTCGGTGTGCTCCGCGAACTACAGGCCGAGATCAGCCTCGAACGAAGCCTCCTCCAGGCGATGCTTGACCGTGGTCAGGAAGCGTCCGGCATCGGCGCCGTCCACCAAGCGGTGGTCGTACGTCATCGGCAGGTAGCACATCGAGCGGACGCCGATGGATTCGCTGCCGGACTCGTCCGTCACGACGACCGGGCGCTTGACGATCGCGCCGGTACCGAGCATCGCCGCCTGCGGGGGCACGAGGATCGGGGTGTCGAACAGGGCGCCCTGGCTACCGATGTTCGTGATGGTGAACGTGCCACCCGACAGTTCGTCGGGCTTGAGGCCACCGGACCGGGCGCGCTTGGCGATGTCGGCGATGGCGCGGGCCAGCCCGGCGAGCGACAGATCACCGGCGTTGTGGATCACCGGGGAGAGCAGGCCCTGCTCGGTGTCGACCGCGATGCCCAGGTGCTCGGCGTCGTAGTAGGTGATCTGCTTGTTCGCCTCGTCGTAGCTGGCGTTGACGTTCGGGTGCGACTTCAACGCCTCGACGACAGCCTTCGCGAAGAACGGGAGGAACGTGAGCTTGACGCCCTCGCGCTCGAGGAAGGTGTTCTTGGCCCGCGCACGCAGTGCGGCGATCCTGGTGACATCCACCTCGAAGGTCTGGGTGAGCTGCGCCGTGGTCTGCAGCGACTCCCGCGTCTTCGTCGCCGTGATCTGGCGAATACGGTTGGCCTTCTGCGTGGTTCCGCGCAGGTGGGCCAGCTCCGGGCGGACTCCGGCTGAGGTGGGCGCCGGTGCCGAGGCGGCCACCGCGGGGGCCGATGCCGGTGCTGCTGCGGGAGCCTTCTTGGCCTCCGCGGCCGCGAGGACGTCCTGCTTGCGGATGCGTCCACCGACGCCGGTGCCGGTGATCGAGGACAGGTCGACGCCGTTGTCCGCGGCGAGCTTGCGGACGAGGGGAGTGACGTACGGGGTGCTGTCGCCGGACGGTGCAGCGGGTGCCGACGTCGCGGCCGAGGGTGCCGGTGCGCTCTTGGCGGGCTCCGCCTTCGCGGGCTCAGGCTTGGGCTCGGGCTTCGGTTCTGGCTTCGGTTCCGGCTTCGGCTCTGCCTTTGCGGGCTCCGGGGTCGGCTCGGGTGCCGCAGCAGGCTTCGCGGCGGGAGCGCCGGATCCGATGACGGCGAGCTGACCGCCGACCGAGACCGTGTCGTCTTCCTGCGCGCTGATCTCGAGGAGGGTTCCTGCCACGGGCGACGGAATCTCGGTATCGACCTTGTCGGTGGAGACCTCGACGAGCGGCTCGTCGACGGCAACCTCGTCACCGACGGCCTTGAGCCACCGGGTCACGGTGCCTTCTGTGACCGACTCGCCCAGTTCGGGCATCGTCACCGGGGTGCCGTCGGAGCTTCCGTTGCCGGACGAAGCCGGTGCGGATTCGGCGGCCGGTGCCTCCTGAGCGGGTTCCGTGGCCGGCTCTTCGGCCGGCTCTTCCGCGGCCGGCTCGGGTGCGGAGTCGGACGACGGCGCTTCACCGTCGTCACCGATCACGGCAAGCTCGCCACCGATTTCCACGGTGTCGTCTTCCTGAGCGACGATTTTGCTGAGCACGCCGGCCACGGGGGACGGGATCTCCGTGTCCACCTTGTCCGTGGAGACTTCGAGCAAGGGTTCGTCAACTTCGACCGTGTCTCCTTCCTGCTTGAGCCATCGCGTGACAGTTCCCTCGGTGACACTCTCACCAAGCGCTGGCATCTGGACGGAGAAGGCCATGTCTTTTGACTCCTCGACAGTTGTGTTCGGGTTGTTGAATTTTGTCGACTTGTGGTCGTGAACCATTGTGCTCGAGATGCACATATCTTGCGGCTACTCGCAGGTAATTCCGATTCGTCGTCACCCACTCGCTGTGTCGGCGCTCCACATCTTTCCATTGATCGGAGGCGCGCGTCCGTCGAGGGTTCCCCCACGTCGGCTCGGGTGTGTCGCGACGTTCGCCCTACTGGCGAGTAGTTTCCGATCGCGGCACGGAGCGGAAGTTGCCTGGCAAACTGGGGGAACCGTGCCGGCACCGACCGGCGCACGCTCCCGAGGAGGCCCGACGTGGGGTTGTTCGACCGTTTCTCGCGGCCACGACCGGGCCGCCGATCCCAGGCATCGCCCGAGGACGCTTCCTATCTGGCGAACTGGGCGCGAACCCACCTCGGCGTCGAGGCCTATGTGGAACCGCAGACCACGGTGACCGAGGTCACCGTGGTCTTGGTCGCCGCCGACGGGGAATGGACCCGGCGCCGCGTCGGCGGCGAACGGGGCGCCCGCAAGCTCGGCGAAGAGCTGCAGATCCCCGTCTACGACGTCCGCAAGACCGGTTACCCCCAGCGCATGCGCGACCACGACGCGCGGCGGCGCATCGAACGCCGACGCGAGCGGGAACGCGACCTCTAGGCGGCTTCGCCGCCCGTGCGCCTTTTTGGTAGCGGGGACAACCAGAAAGGCGCACGAGCGTGGAGCGCCTAATGGGAGTCGATCAGCGAGCCTACGACAGGTAACTGCCCGTCCACGGCAGGCTGATCACTGAGCCGCCGGCCCGGTGAGCACTGTTCACGCCTGGAGTGTTGGTTGACTCCTACGGCTAGATCGTGCCCCGGCCGGTCGGTGAGGTCGCCTATAGCGCTGATGGGGTGTCGTGCCGCGAGCACTGATCCATTAGACGGTATGGAGGTAATGGCTGGGGCCTCGCGCCACATGTGATCGTGGGTTGCCGACAGGAAGCGGTCCTGGCCGGTAGAGCCACAGATGTGGGAGGCCCCAGCAATGAATCAGCGTACGAGTGTTGGGTTGGATGTGCACGCGCGGTCGGTGGTCGCGTGTGGACTCGACGGGGATACCGGCGAGCTGTTCGAGCGGCGGTTGACGCCGGATCGCCACGAAATTTTCGGATGGATACGTACTTTGCCGGAGCCGGTGGCGGTGACCTACGAGGCCGGGCCGACCGGGTTCGGGTTGGCGCGGTTCCTGCTGGCCGCGGGGATCGAGTGTCTGGTCGCGGCACCATCGAAACTGCAACGTCCCGCCGGTGACCGAGTCAAGACCGATAAGCGAGACGCACGGCATTTGGCACGGCTGCTGCATCTGGGTCAGATCGTGGCGGTATCGATCCCCGATGTCGAGCAGGAGGCCGCGAGAGATCTGGTGCGGGGACGGGAGGATGTGCGCCGCGATCTGATGTCGGCACGGCATCGTGTATCGAAACTGCTTCTGCGGCAAGGAATCGTCTACTACGAGGGCAAGGCGTGGACGAAGGTACATGACACCTGGTTGCGTCGGCAGAGGTTCGAGGTGCCGGGGTTGCAGCTCGCCTACGACACCGCCTACGACACCATGACTGCGGCTGTGGATCGTCGCGACCGCCTGGATGCAGCGATCGCCGAGATGGCCGCGACAAGTGTCTACACCCCGGTGGTGACGCGGCTCGGGTGCCTGCGCGGGGTGTCCACGCTGACCGCGTTCGGGTTGGCCGTCGAGATCGGCGACTGGCAGCGGCTCACCGGCCGCTCGATCGGCGCCTACCTGGGGCTGGTGCCGACCGAATCGTCGTCGGGCGCGACGCGGTCACAGGGAGCGATCACCAAGACCGGCAACGGGCACGCGCGCCGGCTGCTGATCGAGGCCGCCTGGCAACACCGTCGGCCGTATCGTCCCGGGGTGGCTCTGCGGCGGCGATGGAACAATGCCTCACTAACGGCCCGGGCCCGCGGTCAGCAGGGTAACCGGCGCCTGCACGCCCGGTGGAACGACTTCGAGCAGCGACGCAAGCGGCCGGCGGTGGCCAACACCGCGATCGCCCGGGAACTCGCCGGTTGGTGCTGGTCACTGGCCGTCCTCGACGACTGAGGCGGGCTGGACGCCACGAGCATCCCTCGAGGCCCTGATTATCCTGATCGTCACTCGCCCGGGCGACAAGGTCGGTTCTCCTCGCTGCGCTGCGGGGACTCCACCTTGCCTCTCTGCCGCGTGACGATCCGACAGGCCAGGGACCGAGGTATGCCCACGGCGCCCGACAGATGTCCGAACGACCTTCCGCGGTGGTGACGGCAGCGCCTGGGAGTGACCCGCGAGCGACCTATGAGCAATCCTTATCTCCGCGTTGGGATCACGCTCGCCATTAGACCCGCGAACCCACTCCAGCCGAACAGTCCGTCCTGCGGTAACCAACCCGCGCATATCAGAGTGACCGCGCGTCGATACAGACACGCTCGCCACCACCTCCCCGGTCATTCGGTCAAAATGAAGCGGCGTCCGCGACGACGGTCGTGGGCGCCGCTTCTCCCTGCCCTCTTGACAAAGTCGGTTCCATATCAGGTTGCCGCTGGGTGCCTCTGGGCTCGAACAGGTTCCACCCAGAATAGGAGACCAAAGGAGGCGATCGATGATCTTCGTCGGAGATGATTGGGCCGAAGACCATC
>NZ_JBIRXS010000041.1:0-49735 GCF_044389235.1 Rhodococcus sp. NPDC019647
TTGCCGCGCTGGTCTTGATCAGAATTCGGATACCTTCCAGATCATCATCCGGGAAGGTACGCCCTCCCGGGATCCACAAGTTCTGATCATTGCTCAGGCTTCGTTCGCGGCGGTAGGTGCGTACACAGCCGGCGCCCTCTCGCGCGACACAGACTTTCCATGGCCAGTTGTTCTGTTGTGCTCGATGCTGCTGCCGGCCCTTCTGGCCGGAGTATTGGCTCGTCCCATCCTGCGGTTGCCGCCATTGGCACTGGTTTTGGCAACGCTCGCGTTCGGACAGGTGATCGACGAGGTCAGTGCTCGGGCTACGGGGCTCACGGGCGGGCTGGCGGGAATCGCTGGTATCGAGCCGCTTCCCCTCGTCGGATTCGGCGTCGGAGCATATGCGGCAATTTGGGCGATCGTGATCCTCCTTGTGGCCGGATATGCCAACCTAGTCACGGGCTCCCGGGGTCGGGCGATCAATGCTATCCGAATCGACTCGGTTCTCGCGCAGAGTGTCGGTGCGAACGTCGCGCGTGAGCGGACAGTGGTCTTCACGATCGCGGCAGGAGTTTCCGGTGCCGCAGGGTGGATGTACGCCCACTATGTCGGGTTCGTCGCGCCGCAATCGCTGTCGTTTCTGTTGTCCGCCGCGGTCCTGTTGATGGTGATCGTCGGCGGGAAAAGGTCGGTGATCGGTCCGGTCGTCGGGGCGATTTTCTACGTGCTGGTGCAAGACGTCCTGCCGGTGCCTGCCGACATGCAGAATGTCGTCTTCGGGTTGCTTCTTGCATTCGTGCTGATCTTCTTCCCGAACGGCCTGGTATCGCTGCCAGCGATGTGGTGGTCCCGGCGCGATCGTGTCGTTACATCTCGGTCCATGTCCACGAGTGAGAGGCGAGCATGAACTTACGCGCAGAAGAGATCAGCGTTGCATTCCGCGGAATCCAGGCCCTGAGCAAGGCATCGATCAGCGTCGAACCTGGCATAGTGACCACAGTGGTGGGCCCGAACGGGGCAGGCAAAAGTACCTTGTTCAACTGCTTGACAGGAGTCGTTGTCCCAGACTCCGGCTCGACATTCCTCGGGGACCGAGAGATTTCGAAGTTGCCGCAGTTTCGGCGCGCACAGGCGGGCATCACGAGGTCGTTCCAAACTCCTCGGGTCGACCTGGAATCCACCGTTCGTGAGGCTGCAGCCCTGGGTGCCTATGCACAGTGGAAGCCGTCACTGGTCGGAGCTGTTCTGAGGTTGCCGAATGTGAGACGTCGTGAAGCCGAAGTGCTATCGATGACCGACCAGGCTCTCGACAAGGTGGGGCTCTCGAGACTCGCGAACCGTCGAGTCGGAGAACTGTCCCTCGCACATGTGCGGTTGCTGGAAGTTGCTCGCTCCCTGGTCGGTCAACCGAAGTTCGTACTCCTCGACGAACCGGTCGCCGGCCTCGGTCTCGATGACCGATCGCGGCTGGCCGAGACGCTTCGCTCGCTGTGCGTGCACGGGATCGGAGTCCTTCTCATCGAACACAACCTGGACTTCGTCGCGAGGGTCAGCGACAGCGTATCGGTTCTTCACCGCGGCTCGGTGATCTTCTCCGGATCACCTGGCAACTTCCTGGATTCCGATCAAGTACGTGCGGCCTTCATCGGAAGCAAAACTCCGACGGGCGAATTGAGTAGCAAATGAACAGTCGTCTCGAGTGTCACAAGGTCACGGCACGGCACGGCCCGCTCGAGGTGGTGCACGGCGTCGATCTCGATATCCTTCGCGGTCGTGTCACCGTGGTGACCGGGCCCAACGGCGCTGGAAAGACAAGCCTGCTACGTCGCATCGCCGGCGCCCTCCCTGGTGATGGGGCGATCCTGCTCGACGGCAACCATGTAGGGAACGTGCCCTCCCATCGCCGAGTTCGCGCAGGCATAGTCACCGTTCCCGACACTCGGGGCCTCTTCGGTGAATTGACCGTCGCAGAGAACCTCGAGTTGGTCACCACTCTCTTGCCGAAACGTCGGCGCAGGGAAGCTCTGAGGTTCGCCGAAGAGGCATTTCCTGTGTTGTTCCAACGGGCCGATGCGCCGGCGGGAGCCCTGAGCGGCGGTGAGCAACAGATGGTTGCCATGGCTCGGTCGTTGATTCTCGAACCGGCGGTGCTGCTGCTCGACGAGCCCAGCTCCGGACTGGCGCCGCGAATAGTCGACGAGATCGGCGAGGTGATCGGCGATCTGCGTGAGCGCGGCGTCGGGGTCTTACTCGTCGAGCAGAATCTGGTCCTGGCCAATGCAGTAGCCGATTCGGTCGCGGTGATGATCGCGGGCGAGATCGCGTTGCGCGGCGACGGCACGTCGCTGCTCGACCCGGAAACGCTGGCGGACGCCTACCTCGGAGGCGAAGACCAGATGGGCAAGATTAACAACGCACAGATGGAGAACTGACATGAAGAAGTCGACTGTGTCACGGCTGGGTGCGATCGGTGTCGCGACGGCATTGCTTACTTCAGCTTGTGGCGCCTCCTCGTCGTCGGATGACGGAGACAGTTACAAGGTGGGCGTAGCGATCGCCCTGACGGGCGCCTCGGCCACGTTCGGTCAAGCCCAGCAGACCACTCTGGAAGCACGGGTCGATGCCATCAACGAGGCCGGAGGCATCGACGGTAAGAACATCGAACTGATCATCGAGGACACGAAGAGCGATCCGACGGAGGCGACGAGGGTCGCGGCGGACCTCATTCAAGCGGAGAAGGTCATGGTATTGATCGGGGGGTCGACGAGTAGTGAAACCCTGGCGTTCCTACCGACGGCAGCACGGCGAGGTGTCGCGGTACTGTCGCTCGGCTCCAATCCGGCGATCGTCGACCCGGAGGCCGAATGGTTCGGAACGACGCTGATGATCCCGCACACCATCATCAATGACAACGATGCCGTGATTCCCCGGATGATCGCGGACGGTGTCAAGTCCGTCGGACTGATCAGCCAGGAGGATGAGGTGAGCGCGGCGGGCGTCAAGGACTTCCAGGCGCGAGCCTCGGAATCGGGGGACATCCGGGTACTGGCCGCTGTGACTGCCGCTTCTACGGCCACAGATGTGTCTGCCCAGGCACTGAGGATCACGCGTGATGACCCGGACGCCATCTACATGCTGGCCAATGGTGCCGACCTTCAGGGGGCGATACTGCGTGCGATCCGGGACGCCGGCTACGACGGCCCGATCTACGCCACTGCCGGTGTCGTGCAGTCGGCGGTGATCGATGTGGCGGGCCCGGCTGCCGAAGGTACGGTCTCTGCAGCACTGATCAATCCTGACGACCCGTCCTCACGACTGAAGCTTCAGGAATTGATGCAGCCACTCGGCGGTATCAAGAACCACGGCAATTTCAACGCTGCTCAGGCCGTTGCAGTTCTCGAGGCTGGGCTCGCAGACGCCCCGACCACGGGTGCGGAGTTCGTCGAGAATGTCGAGAAAATTGGTTCGATCGAGGGCTTCGCGTCGGCGCCATTGCAGTACTCGGCGACCAATCATGTGGGCCTCGGAGCTGACGGCCTGATCTTGGTCACCGTCGAGAACGGTAAGTTCGTGACTACACAATGAGATGGAGCGGGTGGCAACCGGGATCGAGTAGTCAGGTGGGCGTTACACCAGGTGCCCGACCCGTTCGACAGGCAAGGACCGCCTGGGCAGTCCCAGCGCTCCGCGCCCGCTCGAGGCATGGCGTTTGTCACCTCGGTGTCTCGCGCGCAGAAAGCTGTTGCCAAGCGATTGGACGCGGAGTTGGCGCAGTACCGGCTCAACCATGCGCGGTACGAAGTCCTGGGCTTGCTTGTGTTTTCGCAGAAGGGCGCCTCACGCTCGGACGGATCGAAACGCGAGTGCAACTGTCTGCAGGGAGCACGACGGAGGATGCGGATGCGCTGGAGCGCAAAGGCTTGGTCACGCGCTTGGGGACGAAGACGACGGCCGCACGACGTGGGCGAGCTTGCCCGTCAGGTCGACGTCTGTACGCAGGGCGACAGCGAGCCTCAACAGCGAAGTACTACTCGATCTCGGCCTGACCAACGAGGAACAGACTTAGCGTTCGAACTGTTGGCGAACGTTCGAGGTTTCTCGTTCTGGCGTGATCCGCTGCCATGCAAGAGCCCCGCAAACCAGGCTCTTGGCGAGCTTGCTTAATTCGGCATAATTTCACCCGGAAAGGTTCGGCGGGATTTGCTGATCCTCCGGTACGGCGCTGCGTCGCGGCCGGGAGGGGATCGCCACAACTGTCTCCGGAGTCGTCAGTACCGCAATTCTCGACGAGGCCTCCGCGGTGATCGGGCAGGTGCTCCGCACCCACATCCATCCCGTGGCATCGGTGAACTGCGAAGGCCTCGCCGCTCGAATCATCCCAGTGCCTGTCATCGCATCTGAATCTCCTGCTGCACAGCATGTCCCCAAGATTCCCGACTTGGTGGACGCACGCTGTTCCCGGCCGGCCGTCGAGTTGTGCCGCCGAAACCGAGGCCCTCCCCTGAGTCAACGCAGGCCGTTACCGAGAAGATCAATTTCGCGATATCACCTTCTCTCGTCGCGAATTCGACGGAAATACACTCCAGCCGCCGCGGTGGTACCGATCCCCTTTCCTGCTCGGCTCAGTTCCCCCAGTGCGCTCAATATCGGGATTGCTCCTCGATGGTCCCGCGCTTCTCGGCGGACCTCGAACTCGGTTAAGTTGAACAGACACGGGCGGTCATGCAGTAAGCGTTGGCATTCGCGGGATTGGTCCTGCTCGACAATTCTCGCCGACACCTTTGGCGGGCGGTCGTTCCTGCGGTCAGATCACCTCGTTGAGAATTCCCCATTTGCGTGCAATGCGTACCATTGCGGCCCGACCCCGAACGCCTGTCTTCTGTTGTATCCGTGCCCGGTAGGTCTCGACTGTTCGCACCGAGAGAACCAGTTCTTGGGCAATCTCCGAATTCGTGTATCCCATGGCTAGCATGCGTAGGACCGTGACTTCTCGCTCGGAGAGCGGGTGCGACGGCTGATTCGGTTTCTGCTCTTGCTTCCCCATGAGTGCCGCAGCACCGAGTCTGTGTTCGAAATGGGGGCGTCCCGCAGCCACCTCGTGTACGCCACGAACCAACTCACTATCGACCTCGGTCTTGACGAGGTATCCCATTGCACCAACAGCGAAGGCTTCTCTGACATAAGCGGGTTCGTCATGCATCGTAAGTATGAGGACACGGATCTCAGGATGGTCGCGCAGCACGTCCTTGATTGTCGAGATTCCGTCGCGATCAGGTAGCGACACATCCATGATCAGTACGTCCGGTGGGTCGGCGCCGACTGCCGCGATCACCTCGGCACTCGACGCGGCTTCACCGATCACCTCGACGCTGTCGTCTTCGACAAGGATGCGACGCAGGCCACCACGCATGATGGCATGGTCATCGCAGATGAGGACACGAATCCGCTTGTCAGACAATGGGTATCTCGAATGCAACCGTAGTGCCGACTCCGTCGTCGGAGGTAATCTGCAGGGTGCCGCCGGCAAGTTCGGCGCGTTCGCGCATCCCTCTGAGCCCGAGTCCTTCACTCGTCCCGTGCGTGAAGCCGGCTCCATTGTCCTCGATGACGACACGAATTGACGAGGCTGATCGCGCCAGCAACACTGTGCACTCTGTCGCATTTGCGTGACGTCGGACATTGGTTAATGACTCCTGGACCATGCGATAAACGCTGGTTTCGACGATTGGGGAAAGTTGGGGCACATCGGACATGTCCACCACTTCGAGCGCGACCTCCAAGTCGTCCGACGCATTGTGCCGGTCCGCCAAATGGGCGAGTGCGGGGATCAGACCGAGATCATCGAGGACTGCGGGCCGAAGCTCGAAGGCAATTCTCTTGGCGGCAGTGATGGCGGCTTGCAGGGTGGTCTCGAGCCGCCGAGTATGCCCGACGGCAGAATCGGACGTGCCAGCGGTGGTTGCTGCAATTTGTCGTACATCGATGAGCGCGGAAGTGAGGAGCTGGCCGATTTCGTCGTGTAAATCGCGCGCCACCCGTTTCCGTTCTGCTTCCTGGGTGACCGTGATGTCCTCGTGTCGCTGCCATTGCAGGGCGAGTCGTTCCACCGCAGCGCCAGCGAGTCTGCTGACAAGTTCGGCGAGGCGTTCCTCTTCCTCGCCGAAAAGCCATCCGACGGTGGAATGTGTCGCAAAGAACACACCGACTACCCGCTCCTCCACGAGGATTGGCGAGCACATGGCTGAACGTGCCGAGTAGAGAGCCAGCGGATCGGGGCAGTGCTCGCGAGCTGCTACCGGTGACCGCAAAATGACCGGTCGTCCGGTACGCAGCGCAGTAGCGGCGAGCTGTCGCCCGACCTCAGGGACGTCTTCGAGATCAAACGGGGTGGCCCTGACCCCGAGCCCGAGGACGGTGCAGGTCTCGGCCCGCAACAGTTTTTCGGCCGTAGCGTGGATCGCCGCCTGAATCTCGGGCAGCGATCTAGCCGAAGCCATCGAGGCGCCGAGGTCGAGCAGACTCGAGAATCGATCGACAAGTCCGAGGGTTGGCGTATCGGTCATGGGGTCGATGTGGTCCCGAGTGACGACACCGCTGACCTGGCCACTGGAGCCGAGACCGAAGCGTTCTCGCTGCTTTGCGGTTTCGACCAGCTCCGCCGCAGCCTCGACGCGGACCGCTGCGCGATCGCTGGCGTCGAACCAGCGGCGAGCCGCGCGGATCCGACCCTTCAATGCGGCCACAATACCCATCTCCCGCTGTGCGTGTGGCAAATCGTTTCGGTAAATGCGTGCACTGCGCAAGGCTCTCCGTGCGGCTTTCTCGGCGCGATGCATGGCCTGCCGTCGGTCTTCCGGCAGGAACGATTGCTCGACCAACTCGCGACTGATGGTAGCCCGCCACGCATAAGCCGGAGCCAGGTAAGTGCTGTGCGGCCACGTTCGTCCCAGGATCTTGACGGCGGTGTCGAGTCGCTCCAGAGCCTCGGGCAAACGATCTGCATGACGTAACCGTAGTGCGTCTGTCTGGCAGCTGGCCACCACGATCTCGAGATTCCGCTCGGTGAGGTCGTCACTGATCGGGGACTCGGTCGGAGTTCGACCCGAGGTGCACTTGGCGGCGATTTCGAGAGCCGCGACCCGCGCGTAACGGCTTTCCAAGCCGAACCCGAGGGCCCGCAGTCGTCGTGATTCGTCCATTGCGCCTCGGAGATCCCCCAGCCGATAGAGGCATGTCGCCCGGACGTAGGCAGCGTAGGACGCCTCCCATAGATCCCCGTGGTTTTCGTGGAGAGAGATTGCGCTGTCGAGAGATGTCAGGGCATCGCGGTATCGGCCCCCGGCTTGCAGAACACAGCCGCGCATGCTGGCAGCATGCGCTTTGGCGCGGAGGTCGCCTGTCCTATCACTGATGTCGGCGGAGCGCTCAACATAGCGCAACCCGCGCTTCCACAGGAAAGGGAAGGTCAGAGCAAGTCCGGCTCCCCAGATCCCGTATGCCCGTGCCAGCTGCGCCGGCAATCCGGCTTTCTCTGCGGTGTTCACCTGGCGAAGCATGAGCCACAATGCATTCAGACGGGCCCGGTCGAACCACCGCGGGTACTGTAGTTCGGTGAGCAGATGCGATCTCATCTGCTCCTGCAGATCGGGTTGCACACCAGTCCCTGATGGTATGAGCTCGTGGCGAATCCTGCGCATCAGTTCGACGATTACTGCGAGGGGGAGGCGAGGTGCGGACGGTAAGCGTTCGCCCAACATTTCCAGAGCCTCGACCAGGAACCGGTCACCTGCAGCGACATCTCCGCCTCTGAACTTCGATTCGCCCAACCAGCCCTTGATCCGCACGGCAGTGATCTCGTCGGTAGCTAGTCGAAGGGCATTTTCGAGTTGGGTGTCCGCCTCCCGGTAGTGGCCGCGTTGGACGAGGATGCGTCCCAGCTTTTCGGCGAGCTCACGCCTGGTCGAGACATCCTGCTCGGTCACGCCGCGGTTGGCGATACGGTACTGCCGTTCGGCGAGTTCGAGGTCGTATCGTGCGCGTGCGATATCCCCGGAAGCCAGAGCGGCGGCGAAGGCGCGCCCGCTGTGATCGGCCTGGTCGAAGTGAAAGGCGATTTCGAAGCACCGATCAGATTCGACTTGTTCGATCAGTTCCGCGGCCTTTAGATGCAGTTGCTTTCGCTGCTCTGCGGGAATGCCCGCCTGGAGCGCGTCGCGCAGGGAGTCGTGGACGAAAGCACATCGGTTGGGTCCCACGGTCCGGATGAACGCGCGTTCGGTGGCCTGCTCGATCGCTTGCCGTGCGTGATGGTCGGAACAGCCAACTATCCGGCTGGCCAGGCTCGATTCGAATTCGCGGCCCAGCACGGCTCCCGCCCGTAGTAGACCTCGTGTTTCGTGACTCAGCAATGCCATTCGGTGGTGCACCATTTCCGAAGACTCCGCCGGCGCCCACATGTCATCAGGATGACGCCCCACTACCCAGTGATCAGCGGATTTTTGCAAGTGCCCGGATTCGACGAGCCCTCGCAGCGTTTCTGATACCGAAATAGGCTGCCCATCAGACAAGTTCACTACCAGGTCCCGGATCTCGGCCGGGAGTTCGCCCGCCATGGTCCGTATCATCTGCTCGACCTGATCGGCGGTGAGCGGCGGCAGCGTGATGACCGCGGCATACTCGTTCATGCTTTCGACTAGATCTTGTACCGGACCGGTGGTTCTGGGGCGAACCGTGGCCACCAGCATTACCCGGCCTTCGGCGCTGACGGCAGTACGGCACCAATTGCGAACTGCTCTCGCACTCATCCCGTCGATCCATTGTGCATCATCCAGAAGGATGAGCGTGGTCCTTCCGTCGCAATCGACCGCGCGCAGCAACTCGGTAAGTGCAGCGGACGATTTCGCCATCGCGTCGGGTTCGAATGGCGGAGGCAGTGGGCTGGTGGGGGGATGCCCAACCACGTTCGACCATGCGGGGAATAGGTCCATCAACTGGGGGGTGTGCGGTGCCAGACGATCGGAGAGTAGTTGAGCATAGCGGGGTTGCCGGCCCACTTCAGAGACAAGGTCGTCAACGATTCCTGTGAGTTGCTGCAGTGGGTGTTGCAGGGCCCCGTCGACGCCGTAGCCTCGTAGGACGCGGAAATCCGCCTTCTGTGCCCGCTGCGCAAACTCATCCAGGAGGCGAGTCTTGCCGCCACCGGTGTCGGCTACCACCAGCACTGCTTGCGGTGATCCGCTGCGCGTCGCAGCCAACTTTTCTTCCAGCTCAGCCAGTTGTCCGGTGCGGCCGATCAACCTCGGCTCTCTTACCGCAACCAACGCCACCTCGTGATCACGGAGAATGGAACTCGTGCCGTCAGCTTGGGTCGGCATCAGTTGCTCGAGTGCCGCAAGCGCCTCTGCGGCGGATTCGAAGCGATCATCGGGGTCCCGGGAGAGCATTGTGGTCAGCACACCCTCGAATCCGGCCGACACGTCGAGGTTGTACTTGGCCAGGCTGGGCTTGACCGCCGACAGGTGGTCGCGCAGGATCATTCCGAGATCGTTTCCACTGATCAGCGGCTCGCGGGCCAAGTACTCGAACAAGACCAGCCCCAGCGAATAGACGTCAGAGGCGGTGCTAGGCGGACGATTTATCAATCCAGCCTGCTCCGGACTGAGGTACCGGGCCGCGGCTACCGCACGTCGACCGGACGTCAACGGAATGGCTCCGGTTCCCGATCCGTAATCGACTAATCGTACGTCGGCCGCTGATTCCGGAACAATGATGTTTCCGGGCCGGATACCCAGATGGGCCAGCCCGTAGGCATGAGCCGCGGCCAACTCGGTCAACAAGGTACGAGCCATCGCGATTGCGACTGGTACACGGCCTCGAGGCGGACCGGAATGCTCCGCGAGCGATCGGCCCGGGACATACTCGCGCAAGATGTACCCGCCGTTGCCATCCCTCCCGACGTCGATGATCATCGGTAGACCCGGTATGCGTGAACGCGCCGACCGCTGTGCGTTCTCAACCCAAAGGCTGACCCAGTGCTCGTCGACTTCTGTCGCCGACACAACCTTGAGAACCTGGTCGTTTCCGTCTGAGTCGCGAACCTGCCACGTGACACTGGCAGGTGACTGGGTCAGGATCTGCACCGGCGTCAGTCGGTGACGCCCGACGTGCGGAAGTCCGTCCGAGATCATCTCGTCACTTCCCTGCCTCAATGACGACGATTGTACCGACCGGGACCGGCGCCTGGTTGAGCGGAGCTCGCTGCGGCATGAGTGCCGGCATTGCCGCCGGCCGTTTCCAAGGCTCGAAAACCGCCCCGGTAATAGACCAAGGGGTCGTTCGAGTCGTCGGCGTGGAGCTCGTTGACAAGGCCGAGCACGAGGGTGTGGTCGCCGGCCTCGAATTCGTCGACGACCGTGCAGTCGAGCCACGCGTGAACGTCATCGATGAGGGGGCATCCTAGTCCGCTGGATGTCCAGCTGATACCGGCGAATTTGTTGCCGCCGGACTTGGCGAACTGGGCGCAGAGGTCACCCTGCTCCGCGGTCAGTATGTTGACCGCGAACCTGCCGGTGTCACGAATCCGGGGCCAAGAGGTCGACGTGCGTGCGGGGGCGAAACTGACCATCGGTGGCTCGAGGGACAGGGACTGCAGCGACTGGCAGGCGAAGCCGATGGGTCCTTCCTGGTCTTGCGAAGTGATGAGGGTGACTCCGGTGCAGAAACGCCCCATCACATTTCTGAAGCGGGCTTGCTCGATGCCGACAGTTTCCATCCAGGCCTCCAGGTTTGTTGGATCAGAACAACGCCACCCAGTGTTGTGACTGAGGACACATCGGGCAACCGTAAAAACTACGGCACATGCCGGTCTGCGGGCCGATGCGTCACGTGAGCGGGCCACCAGGCTGACGATTCGGCCAACGACAAATCTCCCCTCTCGTTTCCGGCCCTTGCGGCGCGCACGCAGGTCCGAACAGCCTGGGATCGAATACTGAGTTCGTTAACTCGGCCTCGAGAACACGAGATGCAGATTGCGCGCTCCTACGGTAGCGCTCCATCATCGTCTAATGCCGGTGCTACTGAGGGGCCTTAACGCTCTTCGACTTCGGGAAAGACAACGCAGCGCCGTCGACCTCAACGACCGGCAGTTCACCACAGGGCGCCCACGAGGTCGGATGAATATACGCTGCCCGGGGTGGCCTCGAGGGCGCTCGATGTTCATGGGACCGAATTGACACCGAGGAAATGGCAAAGCAATTGGCAGTGTTGGAAGTGCTCGGTTCGCCCCGGCACTTGCGCCCCGCCATGCGGCCCTTCCGCTTTGCGCGATAGCGCCCGAGCCGCGTCGACGGGAGGGAAACTTCCTTGGAAAGTGAACTTCGGCAAGTCTCTGATGGGGGTCTAAGCTGCGCAGGACGTATCCGTCAACCCGGCCTCCGCGTTGACTCGTCCAGGATGCGCGCCTGAGTCGTGGACTCGCCCGGAAGTGCTTGCGTCGCAATGTGTCGGTGGGTCCTGTCCGGCGTCGGGAGGAGGGTCGGAGGCCATGCGGTCTTCGATCGCCTTGCTCTGTTGCGGTGCCACCGGCGGAACCGGCACGAGCCAACCCGACCGGTCGCGGCCACGGCTACGCCAAGCACTGCGCGTTGGTACGCGCGCGAGGTACCACGCCGACGATCGTCAGTCTGGGTCAGCGAATACCGGGGCTGCTGGAAGTTTCGTCGTGTAGAGCTCGAGCAAGTGCCATGACGCGGTGAGGGAGTTTGTCGCGCACGGCGAGGAATAGAGGAGGAAGCGGCGGCAGGGATCGTGTGACATCGCGGCCACACCGGTATGGAGAGACGAATCGTGTCCGTAGTTTCCCGGACGCCGCCTGTATCAATGACCGTAGTAGTCCCGGTTGGCGAGACAGGTGATCCGCGTCACCCTTGATGGAGACCTGAAGCCCACCGACCACAGCCCGCCGCACGATGACCGACTTCGCCCGAGCGCGCCGCCGCATCAACGATGCAGACGACCGCCGCCACCGCCGCTACCGTCTGACCCAGTGCCCGAAAGGACCCCCACCATGCCCGACACGTCGGCGTATTGGAACCCGCAGCGCGAGCTCCGTAGCCCAGCACAAGACGAGAACTCGAGAGAAGAGAGAAAGGACGGCATGGTGGGTGGCTCCTGGGAGGTGATCGAGACCGCATTGGCCGAACTACGGCGCGGGCGCATGGTCCTGGTAGTAGACGACGAGGACCGCGAGAATGAGGGCGACCTGATCATGGCCGCCGAGAAGGCCACGCCGGAGACCATTGCTTTCATGATCCGGCACACCAGCGGAATACTGTGTGTCGGCATTCCCGACGAACGCGCCGACCAATTGCGGTTGCCGCTCATGGTCACCGACAGCGACGATCCACGCGGCACAGCGTTCACAGTGTCGGTTGATGCGAAAACGTCCGGCACCGGTGTGTCGGCAACTGACAGAGCCATGACCATCCGTGCTCTGGTGGATTCGGCGACGCAACCCGAGGACTTGTCTCGGCCCGGTCACATCTTTCCTTTGCGAGCCCGTGCGGGAGGTGTCCTGCAACGCACCGGGCACACCGAGTCCGCCGTGGATCTGTGCAGACTTGCCGGGCTCGCACCGGCCGGGGTGCTGGCGGAAGTAACCAACGATGACGGCGCCATGGCACGCCGACCCGAACTGATCCGATTCGCAGAGACTCATGGGCTGACCATGATCTCCGTCGCCGACATCGTGGACTATCGCCGCGCCACCGAAGCCTCGATTCATCGCGAGGCGGAAGGGCGGTTACCCACTCCGCACGGAGAATTCACCGCGATCACCTATCGATCCCACGTGGACGGTGTCGAGCACGTCGCTCTGGTCTGCGGCAAAGTCGATCAGGCATCGACCGACCCGACATCGGGCGACGCCGAGCCGGTACTGGTCCGGGTTCACTCCGAGTGCCTGACCGGGGATGTCTTTGCATCTCTGCGTTGCGACTGCGGGGAACAGCTGGACAGGGCAATGGCCAAGATCGGGGAAGCGGGACGCGGTGTGATCGTGTACCTCCGTGGCCACGAGGGCCGGGGTATCGGTCTGAGCCACAAACTGCGCGCCTATACCCTGCAGGATGCCGGGCTCGACACCGTGGACGCCAATCTGATGCAGGGTCTCCCGGTGGACAGTCGCGACTACGGGGTCAGTACCGAAATCCTGCGAGACCTCGGCGTGCGCGACGTCCGGCTGATGAGCAACAACCCCGCCAAGAGTCGCGGTCTGGCCGCGCACGACGTCCGTGTCGTCGCACGCGAACCATTGGTCATCACCCCGAATCCGGAGAACATCGCCTACCTCACCACGAAACGCACCCGGCTCGACCACGAGTTGGGGACCGCTTTCCCGCTACTTGCCAGCGGCACCGAAATGTTATAACACCGCATCCAGGTGGCCGGTCTCCCCGTTCCGCGCTGTGGTGCAGAACGAGGAGACCGAGATTTCACCGGCTCGCCTGCGGCCGCCGCCGGTGGCCCGATCAGCGGGCCCAATAAACCCCAGATTGTCCGCATGAACCTTCCGGATCTCGGACAGAACCTGAAGGTCACGCACCGCACGTGTCGATTCGGATAGCCCCCCGTCGCCGTGTGGCCGTATGTAGCTCTGTCAGGAGTGTGTTCCGAAAATCGCATCGGAGGCCACGCGGCAACCGCCCGACCGAGGTTATGACCTGACATAGGTATATCTGGCGCGCCGAACGTCGCCCTAGTGTGGCGTGCTCGTCCTACGATTGCCGTGGTGCACGGAAAGTAATTGGGGAGTCGAACTTATCGAAATGCCCTACAGATGGCGCGGGCGGCTGTCTCCGTATCCACTGCAGCTGGATACTTTTTCCAGCGGTCGGGCACATCTGGCACGGACAGTGGCGGCCATGTGCACACCACTACGTGAGCAGTTCCCGGGCTAGCAGTTTCCATTGATTCAGGTGTGGGTCGGTCGTGGGATCGCGCCGGTCGAGGGCATAGGTCAAGGCAACGCCACGCATCGAGGTGTTGAGTTGTTCACGTACCACCTCGTATCGGGGTCGTGAGCACAATTGGTTTCCGAAGAACGCATCGGTTGTCTCTCGTACGAGTTGGCCCAGGCGCCGTTCTTGCGGCAGTAGTGCCTCGCGTAGTTTCTCGTTGGAGCGCGAGGCCAGCCACAGCTCTGTGGCGGCCCAGAAGTACGGTTGGCGGAAGGTCGACCACATGAGGTCGATTGCCCGATCGATCCGTTCGCAAGGGTCGGGGGGCCAGTCTTCGTGATGTTTGAGATCGCCCACACGGGCGGTCGCGAGATGCTGGACGGCGGCCACGAGCAGCGTTTCGCGTGAGGGAAATTGGTGGAGGAGCCGGCCACGAGACACTCCGGCTTCGTGTTGGATCCGGAGCGTGGTGGTGGCGGAGTAGCCCTCCCGGAACAACACCGCTACCGCGGCGTCGAGTATCTGCGTGCGCGTGATTGCGGTCCGTTGTTGTTGGGTGAGCTTGACCGAAACGTCACCGGCCGGCACCGACATCAACTCCATCCATCCGCAGAAGGCCCTCGACGGGGTGGCGGCCCTGATCCGCGGAGCCGCCACCCGATGGTAATTGACGTGTTACTCGTAGGTCTCTCCACGCTGCGCCTTGGCCACCAGGGAGGCGGGCGGCTCGAAGCGGGCCCCGTATCGGGTGGCGAGTACTCGGGCGCGTTCGACGAATGCCGGCAGTCCGCCCGGGTAGCCGTTGATGTACTGGAGGACGCCTCCGGTCCATGCCGGGAACCCGATACCGAGCAGGGATCCGACGTTGGCGTCGGCGACCGAGGTCAGGACCCCTTCGTCGAGGCAGCGCACCGTCTCGAGGGATTCGGCGAAGAGCATCCGTTCCTTGAGGTCGTCGAAGGGAATATCGGTGCTTCCGGACCGGAAGGCGGTGCGAAGGCCCGGCCAGAGACGGACACGCCGACCGGACTCGTCATAGTCATAGAATCCGCCGCCGGTCGAGCGGCCTCGACGATCGAGCTCCTCTACCAGCCGGTCGAGAACTGCTTCCGAACCGTGCTCGACCCACACTCCGCCGTCGGCCTCCACCGCCGCACGGGTCTCCTGGCGGATCTTGCACAGCAATGTCAGCGTCAGTTCGTCGAGCAGTTGCAGCGGAGGCGCCGGATAACCGGCTTGAGCCCCTGCCTGCTCGATAACCGCCGGCTCGATGCCCTCGCCGATCGCCGCGGCCGCCTCGTCGAGGAACGTCGTGATCACGCGGCTGGTGAAGAAGCCACGGCTGTCGTTGACCACGATCGGAGTCTTGTTGATCTGCTGCGCGAAATCGAAGGCCTTCGCCAAGGTTGCCGGTGCGGTCTGCGCTCCGACGATGATTTCGACCAGGGGCATGCGTTCGACAGGGGAGAAGAAATGTACTCCGATGAAGTCTTGTCGCCGGTCGACGCCCTCGGCCAATGTGGTGATCGGCAGGGTGGAGGTATTCGACCCCAGCACGGCGTCGGGGGCGACGATGTCTTGGATCGCTTTGAAGGCAGCTTGTTTGACTTCCACACTTTCGAATACCGCTTCGACGACGAAGTCGACCCCCGCAAAGTCGGCCGGATCGTCGGTGGGCATGATTCGAGACAGCAGCGCTGCGCTCTTTTCCTCGGTTGTCGCCCCCCGCGCGAGCGCTTTGGCCTCCAGCTTTTCGGCGTATGCCTTGCCTTTTCGAGCCGACTCGATCGACACGTCCTGCAGCACGGCATCGATTCCGGCCTTCGCCGCGACGTAGGCCACCGCCGCACCCATCATGCCCGCGCCGATGACGCCGACCTTCTGTGCGGCGAACCGGGGGTACCCGGCCGGTCGACTGTCGCCGGCCTTGATCCGCTGTAGATCGAAGAATTGCGCCTTGATCATGTTCGTCGAAACCTGCCCGGTGACGAGACCGACGAAGTAGCGCGTTTCGATTTGTGTTGCGGTGTCGAGGTCGACCAGTGCGCCTTCGGCCGCCGCGGCGACGATGGCACGCGGTGCCTCCAGCGGTGCCCCGGCGGTGGTGCGGCGCAGGTTGGCGACCACCGTCGGATTGAGCACTGTGCCGCCGGGAATGCGAAATCCCTTGCGGTCCCACGGCTGGACGCAGGCGTCCGGGTTGTCGCGGATCCATTTCTTGGCTGCGGGGACGAGGTCGTCGGCGCTGGCCACCAGGTCGTCGACGAGGCCGAGCGTCTGCGCAGTCGCGGGGCTCAACGATTTTCCGGTCAGCAGTAGGCTCGTCAGGGCCTTCTCGAGTCCCAGCATCCGAACGGTCCGGGTGATTCCGCCGACACCGGGTAGCAAACCGAGCGTGACTTCGGGCAGTCCGAAGATCACCGATTTCGAATCGACGGCGATGCGGTGATGGGTGGCCAGGGTGATCTCGAGGCCACCGCCGAGGGCGGCGCCGTTGACCGCCGCCACCACCGGACGGCCCAGGGTCTCGAGACGCCGGAACTGGGCCTTGATCCCGTTTGCGAAATCCGTGAACTTGACCGCGTCCTGTGCGGTGGCCCGGACCAGGTCGTTGAGGTCGCCGCCGGCGAAGAAGGTCTTCTTCGCCGAGGTGATCACGACACCGGTGACGGATTCCCGCTCGGCCTCGAGGCGGTCGAGGATCGCGCCCATGGATCCGACGTACTGGGAGTTCATGGTGTTGGCGGATTGATCCGGGTCATCGAGGGTCAGGACGACGATTCCGTCCGAATCCTGCGTCCATGTGATGGTTGATGTTGCGCTCATGTTGTTGCCGTTGCCTTTCAGACTCGCTCGATGATGGCCGCGATACCCATGCCGCCGCCCACACACAGGTTGATCAGCGCGCGCCGGTCGCCGCGCCGCTCGAGTTCGTCGACAACGGTGCCGACGAGCATCGCGCCGGTCGCTCCCAGCGGATGCCCCATCGCGATAGCTCCACCGTTTACGTTGAGCTTCTCGTCCGGGATGGACAGGTCCTTCTGGAATTTGAGGACCACCGAGGCGAACGCCTCGTTCAATTCGAACAGGTCGATGTCGTCGACCGTCAGTCCCGCGACATCGAGCGCTTTGAGCGCAGCGGGGGTGGGGGCGGTGAGCATGATCGTCGGGTCGGCGCCGGTCACCGCGGTTGCGATGACCCGGGCCCGGGGAGTGAGGTCGAACCGCTTGCCGGCAGCCTCGTTGCCGATCAGTACCAGGGCTGCACCGTCGACGATGCCGGAGCTATTACCACCGTGATGGACGTGGTTGATCCGCTCCACCGACGTATACTTTTGCAGCGCAACAGCATCGAATCCGCCCTGTTCGCCGAGCGCGGCAAAGGAGGGTTTCAGTGAGGCAAGTGACTCGACGGTGGTACCTGGGCGTCGGTGTTCGTCGTGATCGAGTAACGGGACACCGTTGAAATCCTTCACCGGAACAACCGACTTGGCGAAGTATCCACCGGACCAGGCGACCTCGGCGCGAGCCTGCGAGCGTACCGCGTAGGTGTCGACGTCTTCGCGGCTGAATCCCTCGATCGTCGCGATCAGGTCCGCGCCGATTCCCTGCGGCGCGAAGTGGAGATCGTAGGCCGTGGTCGGGTCGTTGAACAGGGCACCGCCGTCACTGCCGAGCGGAACCCGCGACATGGATTCGACCCCGCCTGCAATAACGAGACTTTCGAAGCCTGACCGCACCTTCTGGACAGCGAGATTCGTCGCTTCGAGGCCCGAGGCGCAGAATCGGTTGATTTGGAGTCCGGCCACGGTGAGAGGCAGGCCCGCTATCAGGGCGGCGGTCCGGGCGATATCGCCGCCCTGCTCGCCGACCGGGGACACCACACCTAGCACGATGTCGTCGATGCACCCGGGTTCGAGGTCCGGGAACCGGGCGCGCAATTCATCGATGAGACCGACCACCAGGTCGACCGGTTTGACCGAGTGCAGGCTTCCGTTCTTGCCCTTACCGCGAGGCGTTCGAATGGCCTCGTATACAAATGCCTCTTCAGACAAGGCAGCTCTCCTCGAGTTGTGAGTACTTTCCCCGAGGAGGCAACGGCGTGAGGTCGTGCCAAGCCCAGGAGACGAAGTTCAGCGAATGTGCGGTCGAGTGCAACATCGTCGCGAGCTTTCACGATACCGCCGGACAAAGATGCAGTCAACACTGACTGGATCTCCGCGCGGGGGTGACAGCGCGGGTTCGACGTCGACCGCACACAAGTTCGGCTCACTGGTATTACAGATGCCGGCGGTCGAGGCGCATGTCGGGGACCCGAGGAAACTGGAAGAGCTAGCGGCCGATCATTGGTCGGGGTCTACGAATACCGGCGGCCGTTTCGCCATGCCGGCAGTAACAGCGGCGATCTGATTTGGGCTTCCGTACAGTTTTCTTTGCAGATCGGTCTCGAGAACGAGGGCTGCGGCAGCGTCGGTACCGGCCCACGTCTGGTCGTAGAGATGTTTGACCGCGCGCACCGCGTCGGGTGATTTCTGAGCGATCTCCTCCGCGAGAGCCAGCGCGGAAGCGAGTGGGTCGTCTGCCGTGCGGGTAACCAGACCGAGTGCTTCACCTTCGGCGCCCGAGACGATGCGACCGGTGAAGGTAAGTTCCTTCGCCACATCGATGGCCACAATTCGCGGTAGCGATTGCGTGATGGCCATGTCCGGCACGAGTCCCCACCTGACCTCCATGATGGACAGACTTGCGTCGGGTGCCGCGATACGAATGTCCGCACCCAGTGCGATCTGCAGGCCTCCACCGAAACAGTGACCACTGATTGCGGCGATCACCGGCACGGGAACGCAGGACCAGTCATAGGCGGCGCGTTGCGCGAAGTTGGCCGCATGTCCGTGTTCACGGACGAGCAGGGCCTCAATACCTCCAACAGGGTCGGCGAGGAAGCTCGGGATATCCAAACCCGAGCAGAAACTCTTGCCTTCTCCGTAAAGCACCACTGCCCGAATTTTCCGGTCATCGGCCAGTTGACTGGCGGCGCGCCGCAGACCTTCGAACATCGCCCGATCCAACGCGTTGTGCTTGTCCCGGCGCACCATCGCAACCGTTGCGACACCGTTGTCACCTACTCGGATACGAACTCTCTCTTCATTCATGCCGTGCAATCTACGCGCCGAATGCCTCGTCTCGCGTCCGAGGTAGTACTCGAATCGTTGTGCGGTGGAGTGCCTCTGGCTTCCTGCCGGTTACGCGGCGAAGCGGCGTTGATACCCATCGCCCGTGCGGGTGGCCGACCATTCGAAGCTGCTTTTTCCTGCGCGAGTGCGCCTCGGCGTGGCGATCGGCTTACCGTGCACGTCGGGGAACGGAGGATGTGGCCGCAAAAATCGTGTGGTGGCGCCGCCACATCCGGGATGACCGTCGGCACCGTTGTCCGTGTTTTCCCCGGACGTGGTCCGCATCTTTAACCGTAGTGCCCCCGGTTGGCCAGGCAAGTGATGTGCATCACCCTTGATGCAGGCCAGGTGCAGTCCCGATCAAAGTACCGCCCACCACGGCGGCTGCACACCGATCCACTCGGTACACGATCCGACTCCACCTGGCCCGGACCCTCCGCACAATTGGCTGTTCGTGTGTTCGGTCCTTTTGGAGAATCTACCGAGAAGGAGAATTGAATGCATTTCGGAACGCTTCTGCTATTCGCGCAGGCCGGCAAGTCGATGAGTGAGGCCGAGTTGTTCAAGGCCGAAGTGGACCTCGGCGTCTATGCAGAGGAGTGCGGCCTAGATTCGGTGTGGGCTCCGGAGCACCACTTCGATGCGCCGTACTGCATGTCGCCGGACAACCTTGATGTGCTCAACCATATCGCTGCACGCACCTCGACAATTCAGCTCGGCACTGGAGCGATCATCCTGCCATGGCACCATGATCCCGTGCGCCTCGTCGAGCGCCTGAACATTCTCGACATCATGAGTGACGGCCGCGTGCTTCTCGGTGTCGGCCGTGGGTTGGCCCGTGTCGAGTACGAAACCTTCGGCATTGAGATGGAAGACTCGCGCGGTCGCTACGATGAGGCTGCCGAGATGCTGTTAAGCGGTCTGCGTGACGGCGTCGTTGAGAAGTTCGACGGTAAGCACTACCAGCAGGCTCGCGCGACCATCCACCCACGATCCGACCACAGTTGGGACGATCGCCTCCACACGATCGCGATGTCACCTCCATCGGTAATGCAGGCCGCCGAGTTCGGCGGCTCGCTCATGTGCTTCAACTACCAGTATCCGATCGAGCAGCAGGCCGCAGTGTTTGACGAGTGGCGTGAGAAGTATCGCGAGACGCACAAGACGGAGCCGCCGGCGCCGGTGCTTCTCGACTTTGCTTACTGCCACGAGGATGCTGACCACGTCGAGGCACACATGCAGAAATATCTGGGTGCCTTTTACAACGCCATGGTTGACCACTACGAGTTCGATGGCAAGCACTTCGGAAAAACTCACAACTATGAGAGCTACCAGAATAGCGCCGACATGCTGCGGGAGGTCGGCCGAGAAGCTGGCTTCCAGGCATTCTCCGACCTGCAGTTGAAGGGCACGCCCGACCAGATCATCGAGACAATCAAGATGCGTCGCGAACTGATCGGCGATTACAAGCAGATGTTCCTGTGCTCTTACGGCGGTCAGTCCTTCGATGAGGTGAAGGCAAGCATGAAGTTGTTCGGCGAGAAAGTCGTGCCGGCGTTCAAAGATCTCTAAGTCAGCCCCGAGGTGAACCGGCGCATCAACGAGCAAGCCGCCGCCGCTGCCGCCGTCACCGTCTGACCAGTGCCCGAAAGGACCCCCACCATGCCCGACACGTCGGCGTATTGGAACCCGCAGCGCGAGCTCCGTAGCCCAGCACAAGACGAGAACTCGAGAGAAGAGAGAAAGGACGGCATGGTGGGTGGCTCCTGGGAGGTGATCGAGACCGCGCTGGCCGAACTACGGCGCGGGCGCATGGTTCTCGTGGTAGACGACGAGGACCGCGAGAACGAGGGCGACCTGATCATGGCCGCCGAGAAGGCCACGCCGGAGACCATTGCTTTCATGATCCGGCACACCAGCGGAATACTGTGTGTCGGCATTCCCGACGAACGCGCCGACCAATTGCGGTTGCCACTCATGGTCACCGACAGCGACGATCCACGCGGCACAGCGTTCACAGTGTCGGTTGATGCGAAAACGTCCGGCACCGGTGTGTCGGCAACTGACAGAGCCATGACCATCCGTGCTCTGGTGGATTCGGCGACGCAACCCGAGGACTTGTCTCGGCCCGGTCACATCTTTCCTTTGCGAGCCCGTGCGGGAGGTGTCCTGCAACGCACCGGGCACACCGAGTCCGCCGTGGATCTGTGCAGACTTGCCGGGCTCGCACCGGCCGGGGTGCTGGCGGAAGTAACCAACGATGACGGCGCCATGGCACGCCGACCCGAACTGATCCGATTCGCAGAGACTCATGGACTGACCATGATCTCCGTCGCCGATATCGTGGACTATCGCCGCGCCACCGAAGCCTCGATTCATCGCGAGGCGGAAGGGCGGGTACCCACTCCGCACGGAGAGTTCACCGCGATCACCTATCGATCCCACGTTGACGGTGTCGAGCACGTCGCTCTGGTCTGCGGCAAAGTCGATCAGGCATCGACCGACCCGACATCGGGCGACGCCGAGCCGGTACTGGTCCGGGTTCACTCCGAGTGCCTGACCGGGGATGTCTTTGCATCTCTGCGTTGCGACTGCGGGGAGCAGCTGGACAGGGCAATGGCCAAGATCGGGGAAGCGGGACGCGGTGTGATCGTGTACCTCCGTGGGCACGAGGGCCGGGGTATCGGCCTCAGCCACAAACTGCGCGCCTATACCCTGCAGGATGCCGGGCTCGACACCGTGGACGCCAATCTGATGCAGGGTCTCCCGGTGGACAGTCGCGACTACGGGGTCAGTACCGAAATCCTGCGAGACCTCGGGGTGCGCGACGTCCGGTTGATGAGCAACAACCCCGCCAAGAGTCGCGGGCTGGCCGCGCACGACGTCCGTGTCGTCGCGCGCGAACCATTGGTCATCACCCCGAATCCGGAGAACATCGCCTACCTCACCACGAAACGCACCCGGCTCGACCACGAGTTGGGGACCGCTTTCCCGCTACTTGCCAGCGGCACCGAGATGTTATAACACCGCATCCAGGTGGCCGGTCTGCCCGTTCCGCGCTTTAAGCGCAGAACGGGCAGATTGAGATTGGCGCTGGCTCGCCTGCGGCCGCCACCGGTTGCCCGATCGAGACGGCCGGCGCGGTTCGGCGTGATTTAGGCGTGGTTCGGCGCAGGCAGCACATCGGAGGAAGATCTATGACCAGTGACCGGTTCGGTGAACTGATGCAGCCAGTCGGCCGGGACCGCATCGACGACGGGACAGCACCACCCGTGACGCCGGCTTCGCCGGTTACACGGAACGCTGCCCGCCAGGTACTGGTAGCGGTCCTGCTGAACGCTGTTTGCGTCCTTCCCAGCTTCCTGGTCAGTTCGATGCCGGGCGCCATCGCGTCCGATCTGCAACTCGACCCGGTAGTGCTCGGATTCGCGTTTTCGGCTTTCTGGCTGGTGGCCTCGGTCGCGGCCTATCCGATGGCCTCTAAAGCGAATATATGGGGACCGGTTCGCGCGCTGCGGGTCGCCGGCATCCTCGCTTTCCTACTCTGCATCTTGTTGGCCAGCAGCGCACGTTCTGCCGGCACGCTGGTAATCACCCTCGGGCTCGCCGGGTGCGCCCCCGCATTGGCCACTCCTGCCATGAACATGGTGATCATGTCGGCCGTGCCGGCCCGCCGTCGAGCATCCGCCTTTGCGGTGGCCAGCACCGGTCCGGTGGCAGCTTTGATGTTGGCTGGGATAGTCGGGTCGGCATTCGAAAGTTCGATCGGATGGCGATCCGCATTCGTGCTGAGCGGAATCGCTGCTGTCCTACTCACCCCGTTGGTGAAAAGCGCGGCCGAAACACCACCGACCACACCGACCCCACCGGCCGCGGACCACACCGACTCGAATCCGCGGGCTCCGTCCCTGCGTCCGCTGGCGGTGATGATGGTAGGTGTCCTGGCCGGGAATCTGGCGTTGGGCGCCGCCACCGCGTTCATGGTCCTGGCAGCTCCCGCAGCCGGGATGGACTCCGATCATGCTTCCCTTGCAGTATCTGCCGGTGCGGGTGCGTCCATCGTGTTGCGACTGGTGTGTGCCGCACTCGTTGATCGACGAGGTTGGGACCCGTTCCCGATGTGTTGGCTGATGATGTTGGCTGGGGCTGTCGGTTTCGGATTCCTCGCTTCGTCGGCTTCCTGGACATATGTCCTCGGACTTCTTCTCGCCCTCGGCCCAGGGTGGTCGTGGATTTCACTGCTTGTTCATGGTGTCATGTGCCGATACCCGCACGCGGTGGCTCGGGCCTCCGGCATCGTCCAAAGTGCGTACTTCATCGGCGGCGTGATCGGACCGGTGATCATGGGAGTGATCATCGCGACGAGTTCGTACTCGGCTGCCTGGTCCGTGATGGTCGGTGCCCAGGTCACCGCGGCGTTGTTCGTTATTCTCGCCGGCCGGCGACTTCCGCCGTTCGCCGCACTTCCCTCGGCTGAGGGGGACCGCCCCCGCCCTGATTGACCCGGAAATGCACATTCAGGCACGGATGCCAGTGGGGTGGAGCGTCGGTGCATTCGATGGACGACGGTCAGTCGAACGAGACCTGTCATGCACGGGCAGGGCTGCTCCGGTAGGCCCACGTTCCCGATCTTGCGGTGTCGCAACGCGAAACACGACTGGCATCGCCGGCGTTCGTCGCCCGTACTCACTGAGTGAGGATCAGCGGGTGATACCGGCTTCACGTGCGAGACGCGCGAGTTCCGCACGGGAGCGGAGGCCGACCTTTTGTTGGATGCGCGAGCGGTAGGTCTCGATGGTGCGTACCGACAGGTTCAGTTTTTTCGCCATCTCCGGATTGGTGTAGCCGAGCGCGACCAGGCGCAAAATTTCCAGTTCGCGTTCGGATAGTGAGGCAACTGCGGCCTCGGCGAGGTTTTGTGGTTGGGATCCACCGTCCACCAAGGCCGCTCCCATGGACGGATCGACGTATCGGGTTCCGGCTGCGACATCGTGGACTGCACGGAGAAGTTCGGCATCGGCTGCTGCTTTGACCAGATATCCGGCGGCGCCGGCCGCGAAAGCCTCTCGTAGGTAGGCGATATCTTCGTGCATCGTCAGTACCAGCACTCTGCTTGCGGGGCTCACAGAGCGGATCCGCTCAATGGCCGTGATCCCGCTCGCGTCGGGCAGGGTCAGGTCCATCACAACGATGTCAGGCTTCTCTGCACGGGCCATGTCGACGGCATCTGCGGCGGTGCCCGTTTCACCTATCACCGTAATGTCTGACGCGTCACCGAGGATGCGTCGAAGTCCGCTGCGCATGATCGTATGGTCGTCGCAGAGGAGTACGCGCAGTTGCTCAGTCAATGGGCACCTCGAGCACAATCGTAGTGCCCTCACCGGGCACTGAATTCAGCTTCAATGTGCCACCGGCGAGTTCTGCGCGCTCAGTCATCCCCCGCAGCCCGAGTCCGAGATGGCTGTCACCCGGGTCGAATCCAACCCCGTCGTCTTCGATGATGACACGCAGACGATCCTCCTGGCGGGCGATGACAACACTGCATTCGGAGGCTTTCGAGTGCCGCGCGACGTTGGTGAGACCTTCCTGCACCACCCGATACGCTGTGGTCTCGACATCCGAGGGCAGTCGATCGCCGTCGTTCAGCTCGACGGCCTCCAGCCTCACCGTCACCGACGGGTTACCTGACGCAGTGACGACCAACCGACGCAGCGCAGCGACCAGGCCGAGGTCGTCGAGAACCGCGGGCCGGAGATCGAAGGCCAGCCGTTGTGCGGTGCGCAGCCCGGTACTGACGAGGTCACGGAGTTCGGACATGTGTTGAAGCAGCGTCGGTCGCAGCCCGCCCTCGAGGTCAGCGGCGCTGTCCTCGATCAGGCGCACTTGCAGCAGCACCGCGGTGAAAGCCTGGCCGATTTCGTCGTGGAGGTCGCGTGCGATGCGTGCGCGCTCGGCCTCTTGGGCGTTGATGACGCGGATGCGTGATTGCCGCTGCAGCAGTTGACGCTCCATGGCGGCGCCGGCGAGTCTCGCGATGAACTCGACCAGTCGTTCCTCCTCTTCTCCGAAGAGTTGCCCAACCTGTGAATGCGAGGCGAGGATACAGCCGGCCACCTCGTCCTGAACGATCACGGGCGCGCACACCAAGGAGCGAATTCCGGCGAGAACGAGGCTGTCGACGACATCGTGTTCGGTGTCGAATGGCTCACTGAGCACTATCGGGCGCTTCGACTCCGCGACCCATCGAGCCACTTCCAGGCCGGCACGCCACTCCGCCGGGGCGTCGGCGGACCAGTCGGCATCCTCGGCGCCGAATCCCACGACGAGGCAGTGGTCGGCGCGCAGCAGTGAGGTCGTGGTCTGTCGCACGGCATCGGTAATGGCCTCAGGTGAGTCGGCCGAGGCAAGGAGCGCGCCAGCCTCCAGCAATGAAGCGAAACGGTCGGCAAGTCCCAGAGTGGGGAGTTTCACCGGATCGGTGAAGGTTTCCGGTTCCGACGTCTCGTCGATTGCCGATGATGCGAGCATCGGTAGTCCGAGTCGGCTGCACTGTCGTCGTGTCTCGGCCAGCTCGGCCCACGCCTCCTGCGCTACGGCCGCCGTCACACTACGGTTCACGAGACGGCGGGCTCTGTGCGACTGGCCCGCCAGGGCGGCGACGAGCGCCGCTTCGCGCAGGGCATGGGGGCGCTCCCCCGGATAGATTCGCGCATGCCGAGTGGCTCTCTGTGCCGAGCGCAGCGCCTGTCGAAGAGCGCGCTTGCGTGGGCCTGGCAATTCGCATCGTTCAGCGAGTTCGCGGTGGAGTGTGGCAAGCCAGGAGTGCACTGGCACCAGGTAGACGCTGCTCGGCCAGGCGTGCCGTGTTTCCAGGGCGGCGTCTTCCAGGTATCGCGCGGCCTCATCAAGGCGGCCCGCGTGACGAAGCCTGAGCGCCTCCGCCTGCGCTGCACCGACGGTCACTTCCAGATCAGACCCGCGCAGGCGCAGCGCTCGCTGCGTCTGTGCGGACGACACCTGACCATTGGTTGCCTTGGCGATCACTTCGAGCGCTGTGACCTCGGCGTTCACATCACCGATTTCGATGGCGAGACGGTGCACCCGTCGGGCTTCCTCGACCGCCTCACGGAATCGGCCCAGGCGGTACAGGCACAGGGCCCGATTCCGCGAAACGAAGTTCACTTCCCACCGGTCGCCATATTGTTCGAGCATCTCCGCAGCGTGCTGCGCTGACTCAGCCGCTTTCCGGTATTCGGCGGCGCCGAGCAGCTGACAGGTCAGCATGCTGGCGGCGTGTCCTTCGCCTCTCGAGTCGCGCCGGGCGTGGCTGAGGGCGAGACTACGGTCGACGTAGAGGCGGCCGCTGCGTGCCAGGAACGGGAAGGTCACAGAAAGTGCACCACCCCACACCCCGTAGGAGTGAGCCAGCTCTGGGTTCTGTGGGCACCGCTCTGCGACGTTCACCTGGCGCAACATGAGCCACAGCGCGTCGATGCGGCGGTTGTGAAACCATCGCGGATATTGCAGCTGGGTGTACAGGTGCGATCTCAATAGCTGTCGTTCGGTCGTCTGGGCCCGTGGGGAATGTCGCCTACTCAGTCCGCCCGTCATGATTCGGCGAAGGATTTCCCATAGCAACGCGACGACGACCATGACCGTCCCAGTGGGAATCCGCTCACCGAGGACCCGCAGCCCGGCCTCGCTGTGGCGTACCGAGGCTTCCAAATCATCGGTGCGGAACAACACCTCCCCGAGCTGCCCTTCAAGTCGGGCGATGTCGGTCTCATTGCTGGTGAGCGAGAGCGCGAGCTCGAACCGTTCGGCGGCCTCGGTGTAGCGGCCACGCAGAGTGAGAATCTGGCCCAGGGCCTCCGCGATCTCCGATCGCATTCCCGCGTCATGGTGTGGGGCGCCGCGCTCGGCGATCCGATATTGACGCTCGGCCAATTCCAGATCATGGCGGGCGCGGGCGGAGGATGCAGATTCCATGGCATAGCCCAGCGCCCGCATCGGTTCCCCGGCTGCGTCGTAGTGGTAGGCGAGTTCGAATGCACGCGAGGGCTCGGTCGACTCGATTTGCTCGGCTGCTCGGCGATGAAGCTCCGCGCGTTCGGTGGCGGTGAGGTCGACGATCAAGCTTTCCCGTAACCGATCGTGCACGAAGCTGCACACGCCGGGTCCGTCCCACCACACCAGATGCCGCTCGACTGCCTGCCGCACGATGGCCGATACTTCTGCGGGCGTGTGGTCTTCTCCGCTGGCAGCCAACCGCGCCGCTAGCCGTAAGTCGAACGATCTCCCCAGCACTGCACCGGCTGCGAGAAGCCGTCGGGTGGCGGGGGCCAGGAGTGCGATGCGTTGGGCGAGGATCGCTGCCGCTTCCCGTGAGGCTTGCCATCCGCCCGGGCCAGGAGTGAAGCGCCACCCATGTCGGTCGGCGCGCAGGGTTCCGGACTCCGCCAGCCCACGCAGTACTGCCGAAACCATGAAGGCGTTGCCGCCGGAGAGCTCGACAACGGCGCGGATCGCTTCGTCCGGTACGACGCCGGCCATCGACGCGACGATCTTGCTGATCTGCTCGGTGTCCAATCTGGGTAGAAGCACTCGCTCCGCCGCGGACAGGCCTGCCACGAGCTGGGGGGTCGCGCCCTCGTCAGGACGCACAGCGAGGACGACGAGCACGTGCGCCGGCTCTGCCGTGTCGTCATAGGTTTGCTCACACCAGGCTTGGAGTACCTGCAGGGTCAGTTCGTCGATCCATTGGCAATCGTCGAGTGCGACCACCGCCGGTCGATGTGCCGAACCCAGTGCATTGAGCAGATCCACCAGCGCTGTCACAGTGCGGACACGGGCTTGCGCCTCCGAGACCATGGGAGGGTTCGAGGGGCCGGGCAGGACATCAGCGAGTTCCGGTAGCGCTTGGCACAAGGGGCCCACGGCGTCTCCGAGCCGATCGACGATCCGTGGGATGTCGTTCCGGTTACCGGCGATGCCGGTAACAACGCCCGCGAGCACCTGGAGCGGATGCTGGGCGGCCAGTTCGATGCCCTGCCCACGCAACACCCAGGCGCCCTCGGATGCGGCTCTGCGACAGAATTCGTCGAGAACTCGCGACTTACCTCCACCGGATTCAGCTTCGAGGATGATCAGCCGGCTCGCGCCTGCCCCGGCATCGGCGATGCCCCGGTGCAAAGTTGCCAGCTCCGTCTCCCGCCCGGTCAGCGCCGGTTCGGTCAGGGTCTGGCGCCAGTCGCGGGAACCGACGACGATGTCGGGTTCGAGAACACCACGACCGAGTGCTTGGCTCAACGCGACGATGTCGGCGAGCGCCGCCTCCGCCGAGTGGTATCGGTCTTCCGGGTCCTTGTAGGTGAGCCTACGAAGTATTTCCTCCAGCGCCTGCGGGGCCCGTACGCCGATCGATCGGAGCGGCGGCAAGGGCTCGGAAAGGTGTTGCCGCAGCAGATCCCGCACTCCGGATGCGTCAAATGGGGGCCGCCCGGTGAGACATTCGAACAACGCGATTCCGACGGAATAGAGGTCCGCGCGGCCGTCGACGCTCCGGTCGAGAATCCCCGTGAGTTCGGGGGCCATATACCGGAGAGTGCGGGCGGACTGGTCACCGTGGGCCTGAGTGGGGAACGGGGTGGAGGTGACAGCGAGATCGACGATCGTGATGGACTGCAGCGGGCCGGGGTGGTTGACGATCACGTTTTCGGGTTTGACGTCGCGGTGTGTGAGCCCCTGCCCGTGGAGACAAGACAGCGCGGTCAAAACGCCGCGACCCGCCGCAAGGGTGTCGGTGAGACCGAGGGGTCCGTTGGTGAGGCACTCCCGCAACGAGATTCCCTCGATATAGGGCCGGACGGTGTGGATCCGCCCGTTAGAAACCTCTATGTCGAGCGGTACGGCGACGCCAGGACAGTGCACCGTCGGCAATGTCGCGGCTTGACGCTCGCTGGGCATCCTGGTAGCGATCGAGGCCATGTCAGCATCGGCGGTTTTCAGTATCACTTTTGCGCCGGTGTGGTGCTGCACCGCGAGGTGTGTCTCGCTGGTAGGGGTCCGTTTGAGGACTTGGAGTATCGCGTAATTCGACCACTCATCGGCCGAGGTGGAGGTGTGCTGCATGGTTCCTCCTCCAGTGGGACGCGACTCGCGGACAGGAGTAAAAGCCTACGTGTCACCGTCGGCACCGTTGTCCGTGTTTTCCCCGGACGTTGTCCGCATCTTTAACCGTAGTGCCCCCGGTTGGCCAGGCAAGTGATGTGCATCACCCTTGATGCAGGCCAGGTGCAGTCCCCCGATCAACCACCGCCCACCACGGCGGCTGCACACCGATCCACTCGGTACACGATCCGACTCCGTCTCCTACGGCGGAATGGACTACAAGGACGTCAAGGAGAGCCTGCGGCTGATCTCCGAAGAAGTCATCCCCGAGGTGAACCGGCGCATCAACGATGCAAACAACCGCAAGGGCCGCCGCCGTCACCGTCTGACCCAGTTCCCCGAAAGGACCCCCACCATGCCCGACACGTCGGCGTATTGGAACCCGCAGCGCGAGCTCCGTGACCCGGTAGAACGCGAGGCAGCCTCACTCGCCCAGTTGCAGAAGCAACTTGCGCGGGCGTACACGCTGCCGTTCTACAAGCGTCACTGGGACGCCCACGGATTCCACCCGGACCAGGTGCGCAGCTTCGATGACTTCACGAAGCGTTGTCCGATCATCACGAAGAAGATGTTGGTAGCTGACCAGGCCGAGCACCCGCCGTTCGGTTCATACCTGGGCATCGATCGGTCGGACATTTGGCACATCCATGGCTCGAGCGGCACTTCAGGCACTCCGACGATGTACGGGGTCGCCAAGCAGGACTGGGACCAGGCACGGGAGATCTTCGCGATGACGCACTGGGCGTCTGGTGTGCGACCGAACGACATCGTGCATTTCGCGTTTCCCTTCGGCCTGTTCTTCGGCGGGTGGGCGATGCTGTACGCCGCCGAATCGTTGGGGGCCACGGTGCTTCCGATGGGTGCCGCGGACACCCGTCGGCACATCGAGATGATCTACAAGATGGGTTGCACCGTCATCGAGGGAACCCCCTCGTATCTGTTGCACATGGCCGAAGTCGCCCAGGACCTCGGTTACGACACGGCGGCGTCGCCCCTGCGGGTCTTCCTCTCCGGCGGAGAGCCTGGAGGGTCGATCCCGTCGACACGACAGAAGTTGCTCGATACCTGGGGTCTGAAGACGGTCTGTGACGCCGGCACCACCTCGGAGATGTTCCCCTTCGTCACCAACGCCGAGTGTGACCAGATGAACGGCACACACGTCTACAACGACGAGGTATGGACTGAAATCGTTCATCCGGACGATCCGGCGAATCTTGTACCGGAGGGCGAGGTCGGCAACATTGTCTATACCCACCTGTGGCGGATTTCGCAGCCGATGATCCGGTTCGCGTCCAACGACCGAAGCTTCATGACTTCCGAACCCTGCGCATGCGGGAGAACCTATCCGCGGATGCCTCGCGGACTACTCGGACGGGCCGACGACATGCTGGTGATCCGCGGCGCGAACGTCTTCCCATCGGGGATCGAACATGCTCTGCGTGGGGTCGACGGACTCGGTCTCGAATTCCGAATCCGCGTCTTCCGTAGGGGGAACTTGGACGAGATTGCGGTAGAGGCCGAGCTGTCTCCCGACTTCCTCGGCAGCGCTGAGGACCGGGAACGGGTGCGACGGCGAGCCGCCGACGAGCTCAAGACCCGGTGCCTCATCAGAATTCCGGTCACTCTCGTCGAACCAGGCACCTTCGAGCGCGCTGTGCTCAAGGCCCGTCGGGTCATCGATGAGCGCCCCGAGGCGGTGGCACGATGACCGCCGCGACACCCGAGATCGATCTCATGGGAGAGGAAGCGATCCGGGATCCCTACAGCGCGTTCGCCCCGCTGCGCAGCGATAACCCCGTCGTGTGGAATCCGCAATACCGATCATGGGTGATCACCCGCCATCGGGATGTGTCGGCCGCACTGCGCGATGATCGCTTCTCCTCCGACCGCATTGCGCCCTTCATCGAGCGCAAGCTGGCCGACCCGGGCACCGACCCCTTGATCCGCCAGGCGTTCGAGGTACTGCGGCACTGGATGGTTTTCCAGGACGAGCCGAGCCATATGCGGCTGCGCAGCCTGGTTCGCAAAGCATTCACTCCGCGCTCCGTGCAGCGAATGCAGGAGAGGGTGGCCGAACTGTCCACCGACCTGCTGAGCAAGATTTCGGCTGACGACGAGTTCGACCTCATCGCCGAATTCGCCTATCCCCTTCCTGCCATCGTCATCGCCGAAATGCTCGGGGTGCCGCCCGAGGACCGAGACACGTTCAAGCACTGGACCGATGAGATCGCGCCGTTGGTGTCGGCCGGGCTCGACGATCCGGACCGGTACGCCCGGGCGGCCGCGGCGATGGACGCCCTCATCGAGTACTTCGGGGATCTGCTGCGTCGCTACGAAGCCGAACCGGCCGACAATCTCATCTCGGGACTAATCGAATCTCGTGACGAAGGCGACGCCCTGACGCAAGCAGAGGTCGTCGCTACCTGCACCCTGCTGCTGTTCGGTGGCCACGAAACTACCGCGAACCTGATCGCCAACTCCATGCTCGCGCTGCTCCAGCATCCCGACCAACTGGCGGCGCTGCGCGACGGAAAGGTCGATACACGCCTGGCAGTCGAAGAGCTCCTGCGGTTCGACGGACCCGGCAAGGCCGTCGTGCGAGTGATGAGGGAAGACACCGAATTCGGCGGCCAACTCCTCCGCAAGGGTCAACGTGTATTCCTCGTGCTGGCTGCGGCGAATCACGACCCCGAGGTATTCGACGATCCGGACGTGCTGCGCCTTGATCGGGCGAACAACACCCATGTCGCCTTCGGGTTCGGCGCCCACACGTGCCTGGGGTCGGCGCTCGCGCGGCTCGAGGCGAGTGTCGCGGTCCCGATTCTGCTGACGGGGCTCCCCGGAGTTCGCCTCGCCGAACGGCCTTTGCGTTGGCAACAGGTGTTCCTGACCCGCGGGCTGCAGGAACTGTGGTTGCGCGCAGACGGAATCACACCGTGACTTCCCTGACGACGGCACCCCTGCCGCGGACCGACGGGCCGAGTGGTTTCTTCTGGACCTCCGGCTCCGACGGGACGCTGCGGGTGCTGCGCTGCGACGGATGCACCCGGCTGGTGCATCCGTCGGCGGAGTTCTGCCCGGACTGTGGAGCCGGCGACCTCGCCGTCGCCTCCGTGTCCGGACAGGGCTCTGTCATCGCATGCACTCTCGACCGGCACGAGTTCTCATCGGACTTTCCACCGCCGTATGTCGTGGCCGTCGTCGCACTCGCGGAAGACCCGCGGGTGCGGGTGACCACGAACATTGTCGGCTGCGCACCGGAAGAGGTCACGGTTGGACTCGCTGTCCAAGCACGGTTCGTGCAGAAGGGCGACGTGTGGTTACCGGTGTTCGAGCCGTCCGTCGAGTCCACACCTCCCGTGAAGTTGCAAGCCCCCTCGGTTGCAGTGAGACCACCGGCCAGCATCGACCGGTTCGAACATCGGGTAGCGCTGACCGGTGTCGGAAGATCGGAATTCGGTCGGCGACTGGCACGCACACCGCTGTCACTCTCGGTGGAGGCCTGCCGCACCGCAATCGCGGATGCCGGCCTGACCGCCGCCGATATCGACGGCATCTGCGCCTACCCGGGGACCGCCGGCCTTCCGGGCGTATCCGAGGGAGGTGTGCGGGGCCTGGAGCAGGCCCTGGCATTGCACCCGAGTTGGCATTGCGGTGCCGCGGAGGTCCCCGGGCAGGCCGGGACCGTCATCGCCGCCATGCTTGCAGTCGCGGCCGGTTTGTGCCGGCACGTGCTCTGTGTGACCGCGGTGAGCACCACAGCGGTGCCGCGGCTGGATGCGACCCGTGATCGGATCGGCGGGGAAGGACAGTGGCGGCTGCCCTTCGGCGCCATCACCCCGGCGCACTGGATTGCACTGTATGCCTCGCAGTACATGGCGCGATACGGCGTCGACCGTGAGGCACTGGGCTGGCTGGCGATCTCCGCGCGCAGGCACGCCGCCCGCAATCCTGCCGCTCTCAATCGCACCGCCCTGGACATGGACAGTTACCTGGCCGCGCGAACCATCACCACACCCTTCGGATTGTTCGATTGCGACATCCCCTGTGACGGTGCGGTTGCGGTCATCGTGTCAGCGGCCGACGCCGCCGGTGATCTGCGGCATTCGCCGGTGCGGGTGGAGGCCGTCGGAACCCAACTGGCTGAGCCGCAGTCGTGGGATCAGGGCACCATGACCCATCAGCCCAACCTCTTCGGCCCGGCGGCACACCTGTGGAGCCGCACCAACCTGCGACCCACCGACGTCGATGTCGCGTTGCTCTATGACGGATTCACCTTCAACGCCTTGAGTTGGCTGGAGGCGCTCGGTTTCTGTGGCGTCGGCGAAGCGGGTGACTTCGTTGCCGGAGCGGCCCGCATCGGGCCCGGAGGCGAGTTGCCGCTCAACCCGCACGGTGGGCAGCTCACCGCGGGGCGCAGCAACGGTTTCGACCACCTCGCCGAGGCCGTTCTGCAACTACAAGGACGTGCCGGCGCGCGGCAAGTACCCGGCGCCGAGGTTGCCGTCGCCACTTCCGGTGGGGGAATTCCCGCCGGCTGTCTACTACTGACCACCGACCACTGAGACACGGGAGTACACAATGATCGGCCCCGCTGACGACCTGATGATTCACCAAACCCACGAGCCGGTGCGTTTCGCCGGTACGAGTGACCGGCGCTTTTACGACCGGCACTTTCTCACCGGCCACTCCAACGACGGTGAGGTGTTCTTCATGCTGGGTATGGGTGTCTACCCCAACCTCGGCGTCATCGACACCTTCGCCTCGGTCGCCGTGGGTGACACGCAGTGGACCACCCGCGCCTCGCGGGAGCTCGGGGTCGACAGGCTCGATTCCACTTCGGTCGGTCCGGTCGACCTCGAAGTGCTCGAGGGTTTGCGCAGGTTGCGGTTTCGGGTAGCACCAGGAGAAGCCGTCTCCCTGGATCTCGAGTGGAACGGTGCGGTTCCCGCATTCGAGGAGCCGCCGCTGTTCTCCCGCGTCGCGGGCCGGGTGCTCGAGCAGGGCACCCGTCTGATTCAGAGCGGACGGTGGACGGGCCAGATCACGGTCGCCGGACGACGATTCGATGTCCAACCGGACACGTGGTGGGGTGCCCGTGACCGCTCCTGGGGGGTGCGGTCGATTGGCCTCGAGCGTGAACCCAAGGGCATCGCGCAGGCCCATGGATTGTCCGCACAGAGACCGCCGTTGTGGATTTGGTCGCCGATGCAGTTCGAGGAACGCACCGTCCACCTCATCGTGTCCGAGCATGCCTCCGGTGAGCGGGAGATCGAGACAGTCCGGCAGGTGCCGACGTTCACCGCGGGCGGATCCGTGCTCGAGCTTTCCGGGCCGGAACACGAACTGAAGTTCGACGCCAATCGGGAACTGCTCGATGGGTCGTCGATCTCGTTCCTCGAGGCCGACGGCACCCGACGCCAGGTCAACCTCGAACCTCTGCGGCGTGCATACCTGCGGGCCGGTACCGGATACGGTGGGCCGGACCCGTGGCGGCACGGCGCCTACATGGGGCAGAACTGGGTCGACTCGGTGTCCTACGACCTCTCCGACGAGTCCGTCACTGCGCGTATCGGTCCCACCCATGTGCTGTGCCGGATGACCACGGACACAGGTGAGATCGGGTATGGGACGTTCGAAACTCAGATCTTCGGCGCCTTTCCACGCTACGGATTCACCTCATGACTGCCGCTGCCACGCTGCACGCGACGGCGAGCATCGATTTGGGCGCCGCCCTGAGCAAGTACATCGGCGACCGCCGGGGGCGACCGGTTTCCGTGGACGGTCTGCGCCGCCTGGCGGGTGGCACCTTGCACGAGACGTGGGCTTTCGACGTGCACGACTCGGAAACCGGGACCGAAGCCTTCGTGCTGCGCCGTGAGTTCGACAATGCGACCCTCGATGGGAATTTGCGCACGGAATTCGATCTGCTCTGTGACCTCGCGGCGCGTGGAATTCCGGTACCCCGGCCATTCTGGTGTGAGGTGAACGACTCGCCCCTCGGCCTGCCGTTCATGATTCTCGAACGCATCGACGGAACCGACCTCCGGAAAGCCCTCGCGGGCAAAGGCCGCGCGCCCGACCGCGTGGTGCTCGGACACGAACTCGTCCGACTCCAGGCGCAACTGCATGCCGTCCCGGCCCCGGACTCGGTCGGCGAGGAATCGTCCCCCTCGACCGAGGTGGAGCGGTGGGCCACCACAATCGCCGAGGCCACCTCCGATCCCGGTCCATTGATCACCGCGGCGCTGGCATGGTTGCGGGCCCACGCTCCCGCAGCCGATCGCATCGGTGTTGTGCACGGCGATTTCAAGGCCAACAACCTGCTGTTCGGGTCCGACGGACGCGTCACCGTGCTCGACTGGGAGCTCGCCCACCTCGGTGACCCGCTCGAGGATTTGGCCTGGACCATGCTGTGGACCACCAACTTCGACCTCGTGGGCGGGCTGCTCTCCGAGAACGAGTACATCCGGGCCTACGCGGTCGCGAGCGGTCACGCGGTCGACCCCGAGCGCCTGGCCTTCTGGCGCCTGCACGCGTTGGTCAAGCTCGCGGCGATTTTCCTCTCCGGTGCGGTCGTCCCCGAGGATGGGTCCCCGGTCCGGCCGACGCTTCTTCTGCTCGGCCGCGCGGTGGTCCACCTCGAGCACGCAATCGCCCAATGCTTGCGCGCGAACCTCACCGAGGAGGCGTCATGACCGACACCCGTTGCAACACCGTGCCGTCCACCCGCCGAGTGCCCACCACTGGGTTGGACACCCTCGCACAGATACGCCTGTTCCTTACCGCCGAGGTGGCCCCAGTGGTGCCCGCCGAACTGGTCGGTGAGGTGCGGGCGGTGGTGAAGCTGCTGCACACTGTCGAGACCGAGCTCAGTTGTCGGCACGAGCTGCTCCGCGCTGAAGTGGACGAGCTGCTCACCCTGAGTGCAGCGGCCTTGGCACAAGTGCCGGAGGAAAACCTCGCAGGTGAGCTGGCCGAGCTGCGCCGCGGGGCCGACGCCGGAAGCGACCGGCTTACGAAATTGGAACAGCTGCACCACGACGTGACGGCACTGTCGGCGCAACTTCTCACTTCGCTGCAGGGAAAGCTCGACAAGCCCGCTGCCGCTGCCGTGCTCGACGAACTTTATGCCGCACTGGGCCGACACGCCGAGGCGCGCGTGAACTGGCAGGCGGTCTTTCCTGTGACTGCCGCGACCCCCTCGACGGAAGGAACCACACCATGACCATCCTCACCGAGCCCCGGTTGCTCGTGAACGGCGAACTCGTCGCCACCGGCGCCACTCTCACCGTGGAGAATCCCGCCACCGGGGAGTCCGCGGGACAATGTCCCGTCGCCTCTCGTGCGCTTCTCGACGATGCCGTCGACGCCGCTCTGCGGGCCGGCAGCACCTGGGCAGCCGACTGGAGCACGCGCAGCCGCGCACTGGAGGCCATCGCACACACCCTCACCGATAACGCCGAAACTCTTGCGCACACACTGTCCCTCGAGATCGGACTGCCGCTGAAGGACGCAAAGTTCGAGGTTGCCGCCGCCGCCGCATTCGCGCGGCACCGTGCCGCAACCCCGCTCCCGGTCGACATCATTCACGACGACGCACGTCAGTCCGTCCGCGTGCACCGTGCACCCATCGGCGTCGTCGCCGCGATCATCCCCTGGAACGCTCCCGTGATGATCGCCGTCGAAAAGCTCTCGTGTGCTCTCGCGGCGGGCAACACGATCGTCATCAAGCCCTCCCCCCTCGCACCACTCACACTGCTGCAGCTCGCCAGCCTGCTCAGGGAGGTGTTGCCGGCTGGGGTACTCAACGTCGTCGTCGGCGACGACGAGCTGGGCGCCGCCCTGGTGACCCACCCCGGCGTCGGCATGGTCTCGTTCACCGGAAGCACCGCAGCGGGGCGGCAGATCATGGCTGCGGCCGCGCCGCGGCTGCGGCGGCTCTCGCTCGAGCTCGGAGGCAACGACGCAGCGATCGTTCTCCCGGACGTCGATGTCGACAAGGTCGCGTCAAAGATCTTCGCGGGGGCCTTCTACCGCACTGGGCAGGTCTGTGCGGCGATCAAACGACTGTACGTCCACACCGACGTCCTCGAGCCCTTGACGGCGGCGCTGGCGCGGGTAGCCCAGGCGACCACCCTCGGTGACCCGTTCGACCCGGCCACGACGATGGGTCCCCTCGCGAACCGGGCACAGTTCGAACGGGTGCGGACGCTCGTCGAAACTGCCCTCGCCTCGGGCGGCACCGCAGTGACCGGGGGTGCTCCCCTACCCGGACCGGGTCTGTTCTACCCGCCGACGCTCGTCACCGGCCTCAACCCGGACGCCGCCCTGGTGGCGGAGGAGCAATTCGGTCCCGCCCTGCCAATTATCCCCTTCGGCCACGTCGATGAGGCCGTCGACGCCGCGAACTCGACGGACTTCGGGCTCGGCGCGTCGGTGTGGACCTCCGATATCGCGGCCGGCACCGAGATCGCTGCTCGCCTCGACGCCGGATCGGCATGGGTGAACCGGCACGGAATCGTCTCACCCGAGGTGCCGTTCGGCGGCACCAAGCAGAGCGGGGTGGGCCGGGCCAACGCAGCCGTCGGCCTCGACCAGTACTGCGAGCTGCGCACGGTCAGCGTCGCACTTCCCCGCACCAACTGACACATCCCACGAGAGGACATCAATCATGGAAAAACTGCTTGACGGAGGAACCTTCTTCGAAGGCCCGCGGTGGCACGAGGGAGCCTGGTACACCTCCGACCTCTACACCCACCGTGTGCTGCGGGTCGACACCGATGGCACCGCCAACGAGATGGGCTATGCCCCCAATCAGCCCTCCGGTATCGGTTGGCTGCCCGACGGCACCATGCTCGTGGTCTCAATGAAGGACTCGCGTGTGCTGCGCCGCGATCCCGACGGCACCCTCCAACTGCACGGTGACCTCGCGCCACACACAGTCGGCTACGCCAACGACATGGTCGTCGATCAACGCGGACGCGCCTTCGTCGGAACATTCGGGTTCGACCTGTTCGGAGGTGGAACCCCCGAACCAGGCGCAATCTCCCGGGTCGATCCCGACGGCACGGTCACCGTCGTCGCCGAAGACCTGCGCTTTCCCAACGGAATGGTCGTCACCCCCGACGGTAAGACCCTGATCGTCGCCGAGACCTTCGGAGGCCGGTTCACCGCGTTCACTATCGGTGAGAACGGTGCCCTGCACGATCGGCGAGTGTGGGGACAAGTCGGCAAGGAACCGTCGTACGAGTCAATCGAAACCCTCGTGCAGACCGACTTCGCGCCCGATGGGTGCGCTCTCGACGCCGAGGGACATATCTGGGTCGCGGACGCACTGTATGGCCGGGCAGTACGCGTGGCACCCGGAGGGGCGATCGTGGACGAGGTGAAGGCACCTAACGGACTGGGGCTGTATTCCTGCACGCTCGGCGGCCCCGATGGCCGCACCTTGCTGGTGTGCACTGCACCCAGCTTCGCCGAGGAGGAACGCAAAGCCGCCAAGGAATCCGAACTCTACACCCACACGGTGGACGTGCCCCGCGCCGACGGCCGACCCTGAGACACCAAGAGCGTTGCCGGATCTCCGCCGCACCCCTCAACCCGTTGCGGGGTGCGGCGGGTCCAGCTCACCTGCGGCACACCTTGTCGACACTCTGTCGTACACCCACCGCAAGGTTGATGGCGAGAAAACCAGCTACGAGTGGCCCACCCGGACGAATTCGCACGAGCGTTGAAATGAGAACATGATGCTCACCAATATTTTCCCGAACCATCCGAGTCCCTGGGAGACTCCCGAACAGCACGAATTCCGGCTGCATGCACGTGAATTCGTAGCCCGCGAGGTGACAGACAATCAGAGTCGCTGGGCGCAGCAACATCAGATTGACCGCGAGGTATGGAAGAAGCTGGGCGATGCCGGCCTGCTCTGTCCCTCCGTTCCCGAGGAATTCGGTGGACTGGGAGGGAATTTCGGGCACGAGGCGATTGTGCAGCAGGAGCTCGTATTCGGACTCGACACCTCGATCGCACACTCGGTCCACTCGGCGATCGTCGCGCACTACATCCTCGCCTACGGAAGTGAGGACCAGAAACGCCGATGGCTACCACAAATGGCGTCGGGTGACCTGATCGGAGCGATCGCGATGACCGAGCCCACCACGGGCTCTGACCTGCAAGGGATCAAGACCACTGCACGCCGCGACGGAGCCGATTACGTCATCAACGGCTCGAAGACCTTCATCACCAACGGCTCGCACTGTGACTTGTTGATCATCGTCGCAAAGACAGACCCGAGTCAGAGCGCAAAAGGCATTTCACTCATCGTCGCCGAAACAGCCAACCTGCCTGGATTCGAGCGCGGACGCGTCCTCGAGAAGATCGGCGGGAATGGACAGGACACGCGTGAACTCGCATTCGTCGACATGCATGTCCCTGCCGGGAACCTGCTGGGGGACCGCGAGGGCGCCGGGTTCTCTCAACTGATGAATCAACTGGGCCAAGAACGCTTGATCATCGGCGTAATGGCCGCCGCGGCAGCGCAAACAGCCGTCGCTCTGGCCACCGACTATGCCCGCGAACGGAAAGCTTTCGGCAAACCGATCATCGAATTCCAGAACACTCGATTCGTTCTCGCAGAATGCAAAACCGACGCATTCGTCGGGAAAACCTTCATCGACTACTGTATCGACGATCACATCAAGCGTGGCCTCGATTCAGCCACCGCCTCGATGGCCAAGCTGTGGTGCTCGGAGAAACAGGTCGAAGTCATTGACCGCTGCCTGCAAATATTCGGTGGATACGGATTCGTCATGGAATACCCCATCGCTCAGCTCTACGCTGCGGCGCGGGTGCAAAAAATTTACGGCGGCACCAACGAGATCATGAAAGAACTCATCGGACGCTCACTCTGACATCGCTCGATTCCGATTTTACAACTCCGCATAGACGCTGAAGGAAAGAAAATGAGCAATCATATCTATCGCTCCATCGAAATCGTCGGCTCGTCACCCGACAACGCCGACGCAGCACTACGGAACGCCATCGCCCGCGCTCACGAAACGGTACGGAACCTGGAATGGTTCGAGGTGATCGGCACGCGAGGACACATCGAGAACGGCGCCGTCGCGCACTTCCAAGTATCGCTGAAAATCGGTTTCCGGGTAGAGGACGGCGACACCATCTAACTTCCCGTACGCCAGCGACGTGCTGCCGATCAGAACAATGTTGTCACTGGTGACACTCGTCGATTAACTGCCTCCCGATAGAAACGGTGATTTCAGTGGTAAATGCCGACAGCGCAATTGATCCACGCCACTTCAGGAACGTCCTGGGCAACTTCCCGACCGGAGTTGTCGCGATCACGTCGACAGACGAGCGCGACAAACCGGTCGGGATGGCAGTGGGGTCGTTCACATCGGTCTCCCTGGATCCCCCCTTGGTCGCATTCTTCCCCGATAAAGTGTCGACCACATTCCCGACAGTCGAACGCTCCGGACGCTTTTGCGTGAGCATCCTCAACGCACAACAGCAAGATGTGTGTCGGAGTCTCTCCCTGAAGGGAGTCGACAAGTTCGCGAACATCTCCTGGACTCCCGCAGGCAGCGGTGCACCGCGGATCGATGGCGCGATCGGGTGGATCGACTGCGACATCGACACCGTCCACGACGCCGGGGATCATTACATCGTCGTCGGACGCGTCAGGGACCTACAGATCGAGACGGATCATTCACCGCTCATCTTCTTCCAGGGCGGGTACGGGCGATTCGCCTCGACGTCGTTGACTGCGCCGGCGGAGGCAGACCTCTTTCAACAATTGCGCTATGTGGATCGAATTCGTGACGAGATGAGCACCGTCGCCAACGAGTTCGAAGGCGAGTGCTGCGCTTCCACCGCGATCGGTGACCAGTTGGTACTGATCGGAAGTAGTGTGGCGGACCGGCTCCGGACAGCCCCCCACACCCGACTCGGCCAGCGCATGCCGTTCTTGCCACCGCTGGCTGTCCCATTGATCGCCTGGGAGGACCCTTCGAAGGTGGCAAGGTGGATGTCCTCATCGCGTGACGTCCTGGACCAGGGAGCGCTGGCATCGGCCGTCGATCGGGTGCGCGACCGCGGATGGTCACTGGTGCTCGAGAGCGACAAGCAACGACGATTCGAACGCGCTGTCGCGGCATTACCGTTGCGGGACGCCAGCCGAGAGCAGACCCTCGAGCTGACTGCGGCAACCAAATCCCTCATCCTCGATGACTACGAGCCCGCCCATATTCATCCAGACCGCGAATACGACGTCAGAGTGATGAGCGTTCCGGTATTCGACAACTGTGGCTCAGCGGTGCTGCTGCTGAGCTTGTACAAACTGGGTCGACCGCTATCGGGAGCCGAGATCTACGATTGCTGCGCTCGGCTCGTAACTGTTGCCGCATCAGCGACGGCCGCGATCGGCGGAGCACCTCCTCCATGAGGACTGTTTTGCAGATCGGTCACGTGGACGCGAGTGCCTGAACGCGGTGCACGACACATCGGTCTACCTGATCGGAAATCGTGGCCCGTTTCAGTGGCTTGATTCGTGGGCTTGTAACGCCTGTCCTCCCTACCCCCTTAACTAGAAGGAAAAGCAACAATGTCTGAGGAGCACGAACTCGAGCTCGTGGTGACGAGCCATCGGGAGATTGCCGACCAAGTGGCGCAGCTGGTCTTGCAGCGACCGGACGGTGGTGAGCTGCCGAAGTGGACACCCGGGGCACACCTCGATCTGATCATGGAGCCGGGACTGGTGCGACAGTACTCACTTTGCGGTGAACCGACCGATCTGACGCGGTACAAGATCGCCGTACTCCGCGAGCCGAAAAGCCGCGGTGGTTCCCGATACGTGCATGACCACCTCGGTGATGGGGCAGTCGTGCATATGCGAGGACCGCGCAACCACTTCGAGTTGGATCCTTCCCCCCGCTACCTGTTCATCGGCGGTGGCATCGGGATTACCCCACTGGTACCGATGGTTGCTCAGGCGGTTGCTGACGGCGCCGCCGTGCGTATCGAATACGGTGGACGCAGCCGGGGATCGATGGCCTACCTGCAGGAGCTCGAGTCCGAATACCCTGACCGCCTGACAGTTCATCCGCAGGATGAGGTTGGAATGATCGATCTCGACTCCCTGCTGAAGGTTCCGCAGCCGGACACACTCATCTACTGCTGTGGGCCGGAAGCACTTCTGCAGGCGGTCGAGGAGCGCTGCTCGGCCTGGCCGGGAGGAGCGTTGCACCTCGAGCGCTTCTCTCCCAAGGAGCTCGGTGACCCAGTGCGCACCGAATCCTTCGACCTCGTACTCGAGCGCACGGGGAAAACGGTGACCGTCCCACCGGACAAGTCAGTGCTCGAGATGCTCGACGAGGCCGGCGTCTTCACGGTGTCGTCATGCCAGGAGGGCACGTGCGGCACTTGCGAAGCGGTTGTCCTCGAAGGCGAGGTCGACCATCGCGACAGTCTGCTCACTCCAGCCGAGCAGGCGGCGAATGAGGTTATGTACCCGTGTGTCTCACGCGCAAAGAGTGCCAGACTGGTGCTCGATCTCTAAGGGTTCTGACTAGCGTACCGGTCGTCGCGGCTGTGCACTCGAGCATGCTGAGTCTCCCGGCAACTTCGTAGGGCCCGAACTCGTTCGGACCCCCGACGGCCGCATCAGTTCTTTGGGCTCATTTTCGGCTCTGTCCCTCCGGGAAAGGAATGATTGTGCTCACCAACGAAGAATGCACACTGGTCCAAACCGCCTTGGCGTGGGAACCATACGGGGGACCGACAGAAGAGGATCTATTCGTCAATTTCGGTTTGTCGACGGAGAAGTTCTACGAACGGATACGTGTCATCCTCAGCCGTGACCGTAATGGCCGCCATCTCGGAACAAGCGTTCATCAAACTCTGGTCGCGATGTGTCGACTGCACGACGAGTCGGCTCTCCGACGCCGGAGCGATCCGATCTCCCTATCCTGAGTTTCTTGCCCGGCGTGACAAGCGGAATCTCAGATTGTCGGGGCGATCTCTGCCTACCGCGGTCCAATGCGTACCGGTTCGGTGTCGCACTGGTATTTACCCGAATGCGGCCGTTCACACGGGTCAATCGTATAGTTACAGCTCACTATTGATCTTCGTCCTGGCGGCTTCACGGCATTCACGGTTGCCCCGGAAGCAGACGAACGAACAACGCGTCAGCGTCAGCCAGCAGCTCGTCACCATCGAGGAGTCCGCCGGTGATCCACGTTTTGCGGCCCTCGATCCGGTCGATCGACACCTCCGCCCTCAGCGGTCGGTGTAGTGGCGTGACTTTTCGGTAGTTCACTTTCAAGAATGCAGTGCGCGACACGCCCTGTCCGTTGTTGCGCATGAACTTTCCCATCAAGTCGTCGAAGAGCAACGAGATGATACCGCCGTGGACGGCGGCGTTTCCGCCCAAGTGCGCATCGGTGAACTCGACACCGACGGCCATGTAGCGTTTACTCAGCTCCTGAACGGAAAACGGGATCAGCATCGGGCTTCCTCTGCCCGCCATCTCATTTCGCTGCGAATAGCGCTCCTGTTCGGGCACCTTGTGCTGAGCCAATAGTCCGGTCACAGACTCCATCTCGCGGCTCAACCGTTCCATCAGGCCAACGGGCGGCGCCGCTGCGGACAGGGCAGCCTGTAGCTCACGGAAAGTTCCCAAGAGCTCACCGAACTCGCGATCTCCGTGGTGGTCGTCGGTCGGAGTATACCCCGGCGGGTCGCCGGGTCGCTGCGGCGTCGGTTGACCGCTCGCTGCTGTCGATTTCGGCAAGGACGCTCCTTTGTTCACATCCCATGCTCATCGACGGGTGAACTATTGGGTGGCAGTATTGTGCAGTGAGACGCGAAATGGGATAGATCCGAACAGTATTCGAATGTCTTCAACTCAAACGTCTATCGCTGACCGCGCCTTGATGGTACCGTCGACCTCGACATACAGTCAATCCTGACCGAATGACATTGCGTCGCCCTCAGTCGTGAGAAAACGAGCAGTGCATCCGTCGTCATCGTCGACACCTTCAATTCCCCGAAAGGAGGTTGGCGTTGATGATCGTCGTGAGGTCAGGGAGGGGCGTTGTGTCGTGAAGAAATCGACAAACAGCATCGGCGCGACCAGACCAAGGCTCATCGTCACGACGAAGATCAACGGCCTTGCCTTACAAATTCGGACGTAACGCCTACTTCAACGCTGAGTCGAACAAAGTACGGCACCTACGAAGCAACGTACTACACCTACGAACTGAAGGAACATTCGAATGAGCACTGTTACCGAGTTCACCGCGGATGATCGTCGTATTCCGACGTTGCTCGGCGTGATCTGTCCGGCGGCATTGTGGCTGGGTCTGCTGGGACCTGCCTGGGCGTACGTTCCGGCCAATGCGCCAGCGAACGCCCCAGCGATGGACCTAACCTTCGCCGGATTGGCGGCTGCGAGCGTCGGAAGCCCGTCCTTCATTCAGACGACGTACTTCAACTGGCTCGGCTGGGTCTTCGCAGCGGCCTCCACTGTGCTCGCGATCGCCACGGTGCGCACCGGTACGCGGGTCCTCAGTGGCATATGCGTGTTAGCCGGAGTCTTCCAAACGGTTGTCACCGTGTTGGCGATGAAAGGGCCACTCTCATGGTCGGTGCTCATGTCAGGAATCGGTAACACTCGGCTCGGCGCCGCGTTGATATTCGTGGGGTACATCGCCTTGATCGTGATCGGAGTCCTCGGCCTGGGTGCTGCCGCGTCGGCCCGCGAGTCACAAGCCCGGGTGATGGCCAGAGTGTAATCAGTCCCCGTCCCAATTCGCCAGCACGGTGAGTGGCCACGCGACCAACGTGCACCCCTCAATCGGCACAGGTTGGTAGCGTCGGCGTCACTCGGAGATGGCGAATAATGGGTTAGCGGCATGGGTGCGATCTGATCGATTGTCTGAAGGACTCGCTACGCCCGTGGATTTCCAGCGGCGCTGAGGCGCAACCTGTCTGAGTTCCAGGTTCCGCGGATCATTCGAACCTCGAATTCGCGGATCCGACGGCGCCACCCGAACCCATGGCCCGCGTACACGTACCGATCCCACGCTCACCCCGCGGCCGGAAACCTTCACACCAGCTCTCCAACTGGCCCTCCGCCAAAGTTTCTCATCCGGAATGGAGCACTCCATGAGTACAACTGCAAATGCCGTTCGGGCCGATGAACCGTCCTTACGAAGGAGAGCCTTCTTCGGCGCAATCTCCGGAAACGGCCTCGAGTGGTACGACTTCGCAATCTACGGTTATCTCGCGCCACAGATCGGTGCAGTTTTCTTCCCTAACTCCGCCCCAACCATCCAGCTTCTGAGCAGCTTCGCGGTATTCGGCATCAGCTTCTTCGCCCGCCCTATTGGCGGACTGGTTTTCGGCCCGCTGGCTGATCGCATCGGCCGCACCAAGGTTTTGGTGATCGTTCTGTCCTTGATGTCCGTGTCCACTGTCATCATCGGACTATTACCCGGTTACAGCACACTGGGCTTCTGGGCCCCCGCACTACTCGTTGCCTGCCGTCTTGTGCAAGGTTTCTCCGTAGGCGGCGAATACGGCAGCGTCAGTAGCTTCCTGGCCGAGTTCTCAGGTCCCGGCCGCCGAGGATTCGGTACCAGCTGGATGGCCTTCTCATGCCTTGCAGGATTCCTCCTCGGCAGTATCGTCGCCACCGGTCTCAACACGGCCCTCGGCGACAGCGCGATGCTCGACTGGGGTTGGCGCATCCCCTTCCTCATCGCTGCACCGTTCGGCGCGATCGCTCTCTACATCCGTCTGAAGATCGAGGAGACGCCCGAGTTCACCCTGATTTCTGAGCGCGGCGACGCATCCAAGGCACCACTGCGTGAAGCTGCCGCTTGACGAAAACCATAGACCTCCGATCTTGTTATCGGGTCAAGCGGCTGCGGGCTCTGGCGTTGTTCCGTGACAGGGAAATGCTTTGGTCGCGTCGTACTTCTGATCGGTTTGCAGGCACTGATAGAGCTGACCGAGCATGCGGTTGAACAGATGCCGGAGTACAGCCGCGTGGCGATCACCATGTTCGCGCCGGGCAAGGTAGTGCGCGCGGGCCGAACCTTCCCGGCCGGCGGCGACGAATGCCCAGACGAACCCGACCGCGGCGAGACGGTCCCCGGCCCGGGAGAGCATGTCGAAAAGTCGATCCCCGACCGGGGTGGACTGCCGAAGTGCGGCGTACAGGATGGCACGCGATTGGCCACCGACCACCACCGGTACCGCGATGATGGTTCGTAGTCCTTCGTTGATGACCGGGCGGTCGTAGTCGTGGGTGATGGTCTGTGCGCTCGCGTAATCCTCCACCCATTGAGGCCGCAGCTGGGTCATCGCGCGCCCGCCGAGGCCCAACCTCGGCGAAACCAGCAGGCCGCGCAGTCCGGCTGTTCTGGTGCCGAGTGTCTCGGAGATCTGCAGGGTTCCCACTGAGACGGGGCCGCCGAATATCACAGCGGGTGTCGCGAATCCCGCTGCGATGACGCGAAGCTCGGCGCGCAAGGTATCGTCATCGCGCGGTCGGAGCAATCGCGCGAAACCTTCTACATCTGAACCCTTCATCACCGTGATTCCTCCGGGCGGGCGCCCCATGACTCCGCAATACGAAAAAGTAGTGGTCAGACACCGGCGGAACGAGAAACTCCCCCGCCACACTGCACCTCCCCGGGGAATCGATCATCGACTCGATCAGTGCCGGACACTCCTCAGCGACGCTGAGGAGTGATGGTTCGTGCCCTCCCGGCGTTGCACATATTCATGGGGCCGCGGTGTTCGCCAGCGCTGTTTTCTCGATCGCCTTCTCCGCAGCTCGCCTCTTCTTCTCCGGGGTGGAGAGTTTCGGGTCCGGGGCGATGCGTTCCTGTGTGAACATGATGGTCTTCATCGTCTTCATCACCGCCCACTGGGCGAATTTGCTCGGGTACGGCAGACGGTGCACCCGGTGCGCGGAGTCGTCGAGCAGGGCGAGGATGATCGTGCGGCCCAGGCCTTTCAGTGGCCCCTTGAACCAGCGTTCGTCGAACTGTTGCAGGAGGTGCTCGCAGGCGAGGGCACCTTCCTCGGAGTGCTCCCACGGCAGGTTCTCGTAGTAGTCCAGGTGGTCGAGCATTCCCTGGAAGGTGGTGGGGAAACCGGTGATGTCCCCGTTCTCGCTGATGAAGAACTTCGCGATTTCATTCCAGTACTTCTGACACGCGATCTGCTGGTTCTCGGTGTATCCCGGGAGGCCGATACGCAGCCGCAGCCGGTGCATGTCGGCGCCGATCCAGCACATCGTGTACACGAATTCGTCGTTGTTCGCGAAGTGACCGGGCATCTGCCGGGCGTATTTCATGTGCAGGTTGTTGACCTGGCGGATCGACTGCTGGGTCCGCAGGTCCGAGGGGCCGAACTCGAACCACTTCCAGAAGTGGTTCATGGTGTCGGTCTCGCGTTTCTGATGTTCGAGGATCACTTTTCCGTGGCCACCGCGGGAGATGGTCTGCCCGCCGGACGGGGCGAGCATGAAATGCGGGAAGCCGGTGGAATAGAGGATGTTCATCGTGAAGTCGTTCACGTAGTAGCACGTGGAGAGCTTCCAGATCTCTTCGTAGTCCACCTGAGGATCGAGTTCCTCGATCCTCGCGGCGATCCACTTGTAACCGTGCTTGGCGCTCATGGGGATGTCCATTTCTGCGGAGGAGTGGGGAAGATCAGAACGGGTAGGTCGCGAGAGTGCTCTGCGCGGTGACCCATTGGGTTTCGGTGTAGGCGTCGAGGTTTGCGGCGATGCTGCCGGCGCGGGACCCGGTGCCGGAGGCGCCCACCCCACCGAACGGGCTCACGGCCTCGTCGGAGACGGTCTGGTCGTTGATGTGGACCAGACCGGACGGGATGCGGTCGGCGAGCTCGAGCGCGGCGAGACCGTCACCGGACAAGATGCCGAGGGAGAGTCCGTATTCGCTGGTCGTTGCCAACGACACTGCCTCGTCGAGGGTGTCGAAGGTGACGATCGGGGCAACGGGACCGAAGACCTCGTCCTGGTAGGCGGGCGCGGTGAGCGGGGTTTCGGCGAGAACGGTGGGCCGGTAGAACAACTCGTCGTAGGTTCCGCCGGCGGCCAGCCGGGCACCGGCCTCGATGCTGGCGGTGACCAGTGAATGCACCCGGTCGCGCTGCCCGGCGTCGATGATCGGTCCGAGAGCGACCTGACCGGTCTTCGGGTCGCCGACCGGCAGTTTGTCGGCGTGTTCGGCGAGGGCGGCGGTGTAGTCGGCGGCGATCCGGGCGTCGACCAGGTGGCGTCCGGTGGCCATGCAGATCTGGCCCTGGTGCATGAAGGACCCGAACGCGCCGATCGAGGCGGCCTTGTCGATGTCGACGTCGCCGGTGACGATCAGGGCCGAGTTTCCACCGAGTTCGAGGTGGGCGCGTTTGAGGTGCCGGCCGGCGAGCTCCCCGACCGCGCGACCGGCACGGGTGGAGCCGGTGAACGCGATCACCCGCACCCGGGGGTCGGTGACGACGGCCTCGCCGACCTCGGCTCCGCCGGGCAGCATCGACAGCACCCCGGCGGGCAGGCCTGCCTCTTCGAAGACGCGGGCCAGGGCGACGCCGCCGCAGACGGCGGTGCGCGGGTCCGGCTTGAGGATCACCGCGTTCCCGAGCGCCAACGCCGGGGCGACGGCCCGGATAGACAGGATGATCGGGAAGTTGAACGGTGCGATCACGCCGACCACACCAGCCGGTACCCGGCGGGAGAAGCTCAGCCGAGGTTGTCCCGAGCGCAGCACCTCACCGACCGGATGCGAGGCCAGTGCCGCCGCCTCGTAGCACTCTTCGGCCGCGGTACGGGTTTCCAGGTCCGCCTTCGCCTGGATGCCGCCGCTTTCGCGGACCACCCACTCGCCGATTTCGTCGGCGTGGGCGGTGAACAGATCCCCGGCGCGGCGCAATACCGCGGCGCGTTCGGTGTAAGGCAGTGCGGCCCAGGCGCGCTGAGCGTCGACCGCGGCCTTGGCGGCCGCGTCCACATCGGGTACCGAGGCACGTCCGACACGCCCCAACTCGTCGCCCGTGGCCGGCTCGACGACGCTGTACTCGCCGCCTCCACCGGCGATCCAGTCTCCGGTGAAGACCTTCGCCCGCCACAACCCCTCGCCCAGCAACGCCATCTCCGCCATTCCTTTCCATTGCGACCTGCGGGAATACGCCCGCCGCCTGTTCGCTTGTCACCTAGGGATCGGCCCTGACCGATCCGTAGGATGTGACTCACGACACTATGGAGTGGGAGGTGGTGCGGGCCATGACGGAGAAAGCGCAGATTCATGACGCTGCGCGCACAGCCCTGGACTCCGGGGGAAGTGTGCAGCTCAGCACCCGCGCACTCGGCACCGCGGAGGGGAAAACCATCTGGACGAC
>NZ_JBIRXS010000042.1:0-49610 GCF_044389235.1 Rhodococcus sp. NPDC019647
GGCGGGCGAGGGCGTCGAGTTCGACGAAGCTGCCGTCGTCGAGCAGGGCGGTGATGCGTTCGCGGGCGGTGAGCTTGCCCTTGGCGTGGACCTTCTCGACCGCTGCTTCACCGCTGGGGTGCTGCGCCTCGGCCTGACGATTACGCAGGTCGGCGAGCTTTCCCGCGGTCGTGTGAATATCGGGCGTAACCGCCGAATCTGTGACTGTCATCTAGAACTGCTTCCCGTCGAGGCTGTCGGAACCTGCGGTCACCCTCAGGGGTGCGCGGCTCGTGGGGCTACCACTCGGACGTCGCCACTTTAACGCACTACTTATCGATCGCTCACGTGTGCTGCGTCACTCCACCCCACGGCCATGGCGCTTTTCATAGTCCTCTCGGGTGCGGTCGGCCCGGCGCTGAGCCTTCGCCGTGAGGAGGTCGGGGTCGAGTCCGTGACTGAGAAGACGGTGCCGACGGTAGATGTTCATCAACGCGACCGCGAAGTACAACAGCGGCAGCAGGAGCAGCGCCATCATGGCCAAGGGGACCCAGATGGGGCCGGGTATGAGAAGGAACAGCAACAGCACCGCGACGACCGGAAGCATGAACCGAAGGACGTACCGCACGGAGGCGCCGGGACCCACGAGGTCGTTGCGGACCCATTCCTGCATGGAGTCCGGAAGCGTGCGACCGAACAGATACCCGACGTACTGGCTGGGACTGGGACGCTGCGGATCGGCCATGGGTTTCAGAATAGTGCCGACATGCGGAAACGAACTCGACGGCAGTGTGCCGTCGAGTTCGCTCCGTTCGGTCCGTCAGCGGCGCGGGTTACTTGGGCCCACCACCTCCGCCTGTCCCGCCGCCAGTCCCACCGCCGGTTCCCGTTCCGCCACCTGTTCCGCCTCCGGGACGACCGGGGCAGGGCTTCGGCATCGTGGGACCGGTGCCGGTGTTCGGTGCGGAGCTGGCGAGCGGCACGGCAGCCCTGACTACCGGCGGACAGTCCGGCTTCGGCTGCGGCTGTGGTTGCGGGGCAATCGGCAAGGTGTGGGCGGGGCTTGCCTGGGACACGGGTCCGGCCGCGAAGGCAGGTCCTGCCGCCGCAGCTGTGACAGCGAGTGCCGCCGCGGCGACGGCGACTGCGGTACGGATCTTCGAGTGGGACATGCGATACCTCCGGGGTCGGGTTGTGGAGCCCATTTAGATTGGCCTCCAATCGCATTCGGAACTAGATGCCCTAGGGTGCGTGAAACGCACCCCGTCCCTCACTGCTGCTCGGCGTTCGCGACGATGATGTCGCGAACGAACTGCGCCAACCCGGGCGCTATGTCGTCGTAATGCTGGCGAAAACGATCGTCCGCGACGTACATCTCGGCGAGGTTCACCTGCATCGGGTGGTCACAGTCGTAGAACTTCGCGATTCCGGCGCGGTGTTCCTCCGCCAGGGCGTTCGCACGATGCGAGCCGGGTTCGACGCCCGCCGCCATCGCTTCGGCGAGCTTCGCCTCGAGAGCGTCGCCCTCGGCCTTGATACGCTGCCAGTCCTTCTTGTCGAACTTGGCCGTGCGCTGCTGTGATTGCTTCCACGCGTCGGTGTCGCCCCATCGTTCCTCGGCCTCTGCGGCGTACTCTTCACCCGGCCAGTCGGCACCGAAGATTTCGTTCTGCTCTTCGGGGGTGAGCTGAATGCCCATGCTTTTCGCCTCCATCATCTTCTCCACGGCGGCAGCCATCTCGTGTAAGCGATCGATCCGTTCGCTCAGCAGTTCGTGCTGTCGCCGCAGATGCGCGAGGGCATTCACGGCCGGGTCGTCGAGAAGGGCTGCGATCTCCTCGAGAGGGAAACCCAGCGCCCGGTACGTCAGGACGCGGTGAAGACGTTCGACGTCTGCATCCGAGTAGCTGCGGTACCCGCTGGGTGTGCGGTCCGACGGCGTCACCAAGCCGATCTCGTCGTAGTGATGCAGCGTGCGCACACTCACTCCGACCAGCTTGGCGACGACGCCTACCGTGTGTTTCTCGCTCACGTCTCTACCGTGGGGCCTGACGCCGCGTGAGGGTCAAGTCAGCTGTAGAGATCCTGGAGTTCGTCGGAGAAGTTGTTCATCACAACCTTGCGCTTGAGTTTCATGCTCGGCGTGATTTCGCCGTTCTCGACGGTCAGTTCTCGATCGAGGATCTGGAACTTCTTGATCTGCTCCCACCGGTTGAGTCCGGCGTTGAGCTCTTCGACATAGCCGCCGATCAGGTTGCGTGTCTCCTGGGCCTGCGCGATCTCGGAGAACGACTTGTCGCCCATACCGTGATGTTTCGCCCATTCGCCGATGGCCTCGGCGTCGAGGGAGATGAGCGCGACACAGTACGACTTGCCCTCGCCGTCGACGATCAGCTCGCCGACGTAGGGGCAGATGCCCTTGAAGGTGGAGGCCACCGCGGACGGTGCCACGTACTTGCCGTTGGACGTCTTGAACATGTCCTTCTTGCGGTCCGTGATCCGCAGGTAGCCGTCTTCGTCGATCTCGCCGATGTCACCGGTGTGGAACCAGCCGTCCTCGGTCAACGCCTCCGCAGTTGCCTCCGGGTTCTCGTGATAACCGCTCATCACGCCGGGGCCCTTGATCAGAATTTCACCGTCTTCGCCGATCTTCGTCTCGGTTCCGGGGATAGCCCAGCCGACCGTTCCGAAGCGGTAGGCCGACGGCCGGTTGACGAAGGATGCCGCGCTGGTCTCGCTCAGTCCGTAACCCTCGAGAACCTTGATGCCGACGGCGTCGAACCATTGGGCGACATCACGATTGAGCGCAGCGGATCCGGAGATGAAGAATTTCAGGCGCCCACCGAACCGTTCGCGAATCGTGCTGTACACCAACCGATCTGCGAGTGCATGCTGCACCGACTCGAGAAGGGATGGGCTCTTTCCTGCCTGTTTGGCCCTGGACACCGCGAGTCCGACCCCGATGGCCCAGTCGAAGATTTTCGCTTTCACACCGCCCTCTTCGTGGACGGTGGAGACGATGCGGGCATAGGCCTTTTCGAAGATCCGGGGGGCGGCGCCCATGAAGGTCGGGCGCACTACCGCAAGATTCTCGACGATTTTGTCGACCCGTCCGTCGACCGCGGTGGCGAAGCCGATCTGCAGTGGCAGGACGAGCAGCACCTTTCCGAAGACGTGCGACAGTGGTAGCCACAGATACTGCAGGTCGTCGGGATCGAGCAGGCCGGTGGAGTCGATCGCGGCCGCCACATACGTCCACGCCGAATGCGGAAGACGCACGCCTTTCGGCTTTCCGGTGGTCCCGGACGTGTAGATGAGGGTGGCCAGATCGTCCGGCTTGATCGCGTCGATCCGCTCGTTCACCGCATCCGGCTTCTCGGCCAGCAATTCGGCGCCGAGGTCGTGTAACTGCTCGAACGTGATCACCCAGTCGTCGCCTTCGCCGGGTGTGCCGTCGATCAAAACGACCTGCTCGACATCCGTGAGCTCAGTGCGATTGTCCCGCAGCTTCGCCAGTTGCGTGTCGTCCTCGGCGATGACGACACGGCTCCCCGAGTTGGCGACGATGTAGGCCACATCGGGAGCGGTCGTCGTGGGATACACGGTGGTGGTGGCGGCGCCGGCGCACATCACCGCGAGGTCGGCCAGCACCCATTCGTAGCGGGTGGCGGAAGCCAGCGCCACGCGCTGCTCGGCCTGCACGCCGAGCGAGATCAGGCCGGCGGCGAGGTTGCGCACACGATCACCGGCCTCGGACCAGGTGACGCTCACCCACTCGTCGCCGTTCCCGGGTCGGATGTAGCGGAACGCCTCGTGACTCGGCGATGTGGCTACCCGATTGATGAACATTGCGGCCACCGACGGGGCCCGATTCTCGATCTTGGACTGGTCGACGACCTCGTCCGATGCGCGTTGAGCTGCCATACATGGATCTTAGGAAGCGAGGCGGCGTCGAGGAGGCGGATTCGCCCAGGCCGCGTAACCGTGACCTCAGGCGATGGCGCGCGGCGTCTTCGCAACGATGGCCAGCGACATGACAGCGGCGATCGCACACAGACCCCCGGCCACGTAGAACGCGGCGTCGTATCGACCGAACTCGTCGCGCACCAAACCTGCCAGAAACGCGACGATGCCGGCCCCGATCTGGTGCGAGGCCAGCACCCAGCCGAATACGATCGGCGCATCGGCGCCGAAGTGCTTGCGGCAGAGGGCAACTGTCGGGGGCACCGTGGCCACCCAGTCGAGGCCGTAGAAGATGACGAACGCGATCATCGGGGGGTGAACGGTGCTCGCGAAGAGGATCGGCAACAGCATCAGGGAGAGACCGCGCAACAGGTAATAAATACCGAGCAGCTTGCGCGAATCGAACCGGTCGGTGAACCACCCCGACGCGATGGTCCCGACGACATCGAAGATTCCGATGACGGCGAGCAGGCTCGCCGCCGCGGTGGTCGGCATGCCGTGATCGTGTGCGGCGGGCACGAAATGGGTGCCCACCAGGCCGTTGGCGCTTGCACCACAGATCGCGAAGGTGCCCGCCAACAGCCAGAAGACCCGAGTGCGGGCCGCGGAGAACAACACGGTGACGGCCCGGCCCGCAGCACCGCCGCGTCCGGTCGGTGCGGGTGGTTCCGCGAGGTAGTCGGGCCCTGCTCCGTACGGCACCGTACCGACATCCGATGGCCGGTTGCGGAGAAACATCAGCACCAGCGGGACGACGGCGAGGGCCGCGAACGACACCGTCAGTGCCACCGTCTGCCAGTTGTATCGCTCGGCGAGCACGGCGAGGATCGGCAGGAACACCAGCTGTCCTGCGGCGCTGCCAGCCGTCAGAATGCCCGTGACCAGACCGCGCCGCGCCACGAACCAGCGATCGACCACGGTGGCGACGAACGCGAGCGCCATCGAACCGGTGCCTAAACCGACGAATACACCCCACAGCAGCACCAGCTGCCAGGTGGCGGTCATGAAGATGGTCAGCCCACTGCCGGCAGACACGAGGACGAGCGCCGCCGTCACAACCCGGCGCATGCCGAACCGCTCCATCAGAGCTGCGGCAAACGGCGACGTCAACCCGTACAGCACCAGGTTGATCGACACCGCCGAAGAGATGCTTGCCCGCGACCAGCCGAAGTCCTCGTGCAACGGGTCGATGAGGATGGACGGCGCAGCCCGGAAACTTGCCGCCCCCACCAGAGCGAGGAAGGCGACCATCGCCACCAACCAGGCGTAGTGCAGGCGGGGCGGGGCTATCCGGGCCGGGGGTGCCGGTGGCGCGATGTCGGACGTCACGACGGTAAGTCTGCGGGACGGCGTCCCGCCGGAAAAGTTGCCGGAATGCCAACATGTGAAAGAATCTGGCCATGGTCGAACGTCATCGGGTGGTAGTGCTCGCCTTGGACGGTGTGATCCCGTTCGAACTCGGCATCCCCTCGCGCGTCTTCGGCCGGGCGCACGACGCGGATGGCAATTCGCTGTACGAGGTACAGACGTGCACGGCCGACGGCAGGCCGGTGCGGTCGGATGCCGACTTCTCGATATCCGTCGATCACGGGCCTGAGCTGCTCGCTGAGGCCGACACGGTCGTGATTCCCGCGTCGTACGAACTCGGCCCCGCCTACGACGAAGGCCTTCTGCCGCCGAATATCGAGGCGGCACTCGCGTTCGTCCGGCCCGGCACGCGATACGTCTCCATCTGCACCGGCTCCTACATTCTCGCCGCGGCGGGTCTCCTCGACGGTCTGCGCGCCACCACCCACTGGCGCAACACCGAGCACTTCCAGCGGACGTACCCGCAGGTCCGGCTCGATCCCGACGTCCTGTTCGTCGACGAGGGACAGATCCTCACCTCGGCAGGCGTCGCCGCCGGACTCGACCTCTGCCTCCACATCCTGCGCCGAGACCACGGCTCCGACCTGGCCAACCAGGTGGCGCGCCGATGCGTCGTCCCGCCGTGGCGCGACGGCGGGCAGGCGCAGTACATCGAGAGGCCGATTCCGGCAGCCGGTGCGGAGTCCACCGCGGCCACCCGGAACTGGGCTTTGGAGCGGCTCGGGGAATCGTTGACGCTCACCCGGATGGCTGCACACTCGAACATGAGCGTCCGCACCTTCACCCGGCGGTTCGGTGAAGAGGTCGGCACCACCCCGAACCGCTGGTTGATCACCCACCGGGTCGACCGCGCCCGGCAACTCCTCGAGACCACCGACCTGTCCGTCGACGTCATCGCCCGCGAGGTCGGTTTCGGGACGACGGCGTCCTTGCGCCAGCACATGGGTGCCGTGCTCGGCGTCCCGCCGTCGGCCTACCGCAAGACATTCCGCGGTCGCCGCATTTCTCATGCCGAGCGCAGATCCAGCCTGCTGATGTAGTGGGCCCCGTCGTCGATGGGGTTGTCGGGCGGGAGGTAGCCCGCACCGACGCGGCGGAAACCGGACTTCTCCAGTGCCCGCCAGGACGCACGATTCGGTACGACGACGGGAACGATGATTGCTGTCGCGTCGGGTGAGTCCGCGCGGCACTTGTCCACGAAAGCCCTGATCATGGCAGTGCCTACGCCGCGGCCGATGTGTTCCGGGTCGCCGATGAAGTAGTCGATCGACAAGCTCCCGTCCGGTACCTCGACGAGTGCAGTGAGCAGTGCGATGTCTTCGGGGTAGTCGGCGAGGCGATACCGCTGGATGAACCCGAGAGGGCGGCCACCGCGCACAACCAGAAAGTCCTCACATGGTTCGGTGCCGTCGATACTTCCACCGAAGTCCCGCTCGATATCGGCGTCCGATGTCTCGTGGTTCCAGAACCGCGCGACGTGGGGTTCGCGTAGCCACTTCTGCAGCTGCGGGAAATGGTCCCGGGTCGTACGGAGAAATTCGAAGTCGGCGCCTGAGTCTGTCCGCTCGGCGGAGTCTGCCACGCAGGCGACACTACCAAGGGAGCGTCGCCGGCCATCAGTTCAATATGAGCATTGATCACGACTTTTTTTGACTTGGACATGTATCGAACGCGGCTCTAGCGTGGCTTTATGACTCAGGTCACGCCGGTGAACCAGCGTGCACCGGGTAGCCCCGTCGTTACACCAGAAACCGAGAGGAGTCACCGATGACCCTCCCCCTCGCCGTCTCACCGGCGGTCGACAGTGCGGTATCGAAGATCTTCCGCCGCGTCGTGCCGTTGTTCATCGTCATGCTGATCTGCAATCAGCTCAATCGGTCGAACATCGGTTATGCGCAGACCCACCTCGAGGCCGATGTCGGCATCGGGGCTGCCGCCTACGGTTTCGGTGCGGGTGTCTTCTTCATTGCCTATGCGATCTTCGAACTTCCGTCGAACGTGCTCATGGAGAAGTTCGGCGCCAAGGTGTGGCTCACCCGCATCATGATCTCGTGGGGCCTGGTGTCGGCGGCCATGGCGTTCGTCAACGGCCCGGAGATGTTCTACGTCCTGCGGTTCCTCCTCGGTGTCGCCGAGGCCGGCTTCTTCCCGGCGATCATCTTCTACTTCACCCGTTGGCTGCCGAACAACCACCGCAGCCGCGCCACCGCACTGTTCATTGCGGGGTCCTCCATCGCTGCCGCGATCTCGGGACCGCTGTCCGGACCGCTGCTGTCCCTCGACGGGCTCGGTGGGCATCACGGCTGGCAGTGGATGTTCGCGCTGGAGGGACTGCTGTCGGTGGTCGTCGGGTGCATCGCCTACCGGCTGCTCGACTCGAAGATCGACGACGCGAAGTGGCTCACCGGCGTGGAGAAGCACGATCTGCAGGCCGTCATCGCCGAGGAGGACGTGCTGCGCAGTGAGGCGTCGGTGAAACGTGGCGAGTCGGGTTCCCGCTGGAAGCTGCTTCTGCAGCCGCGGATCCTGGTGTGCTGCGGCATCTTCTTCGCGATCACCATGGCGATCTACGCCAACACGTTCTGGCTTCCGTCGATCATCCGCCGTATCCCAGGCACCAACGACGTCACCGTCGGGCTGCTGTCGTCGCTTCCGTGGATCTGCGCGATCTTCGCGATGTACTTCTCCAACCGCTCGGCCGACCGCACCGGAAGGCACAAGCCCTACCTCGTCGCCGCGCTGCTCATCGGCGGTGTCGGCACGATGGCCGCCGCGTTCGTCACCCCGTGGCTGGCGCTTCCGCTGCTATGCGTCGCGACGATGGGTTTCAAGAGCGCGAGCCCGCTGTTCTGGTCGATTCCACAGCGCACGCTGCACCCGATGGTGCTGGCACCGGCGATCGCGATCATCAACTCGCTCGGCAACCTGGGTGGCTTCGTCGCCCCGTTCGGCTTCGGGGTGATCAAGGAACAGACCGGCACGGTGACGATGGGCCTCGTCGTGCTGTCGCTCTTCGCCCTCGCCGCCGCCGCAGCGGTGACGTACTTCCGGCGCGACAAGGAAGACATCGACGACGTCGCGAACCTGGCGGAGGTGGACTCCGACGAGCCAACCGTGGCAGCCAAATGACCCCTCACCGGCACATACGAAACGCAGAGAACTAGAGGACCCACATCATGACAGCAACGGTGAACCGGACCGACGTGACCGGACAGATGATCATCGCAGGCAAGCCCGTGCAGGGTACGGGCCCAACGATTCACGGCGTCAACCCCGCCACCGGCGAGCGGCTGGAACCGGGTTTCGCGCACGGGACCGAGCGGGACGTCGAGACCGCCTGCGCAGCGGCCGACGAGGCGTTCGCGCCGTACCGCGCAACGAGCAGCGAGGACCGCGCCCAATTCCTCGAAGCGATTGCCGACAACATCGAGGCCCTCGGCGACACGCTCGTCACCCGGGCGTGTGCGGAATCCGGACTTCCGCAGGGTCGCATCACCGGTGAAGTGGGCCGCACGTCCGGACAGCTGCGGTTGTTCGCCGGCGTCCTCCGTGACGGTGGCTGGAACGGTGCCCGCATCGACCCCGCCCAGCCCGACCGGATCCCGCTGCCCCGGGCCGATATCCGCCAGCGCAAGATCCCGCTCGGACCGGTTGCGGTGTTCGGCGCGAGCAACTTTCCCCTGGCGTTCTCCGTCGCCGGTGGCGACACCGCGTCCGCGCTGGCGGCGGGCTGCCCCGTCGTCGTCAAAGCCCACGACGCACACCCGGGTACCTCCGAACTGGTCGGATGGGCCATCGCGGACGCCGTCGCGAGCACCGGTATGCCGGCGGGAACCTTCTCGCTGCTCTACGGACCCGGTCCCGGGCTCGGCACGGCACTGGTGAAGGACTCCCGGATCAAGGCGGTCGGATTCACCGGATCTCGTTCCGGTGGAACCGCTCTGGTGGCGGCGGCCGCCGGGCGACCGGAACCGATCCCTGTGTACGCGGAGATGAGCTCGATCAACCCGGTGTTCCTCCTCGAGAGCGCACTCGCCAGCCGCGGCGCCGATCTCGGTCGCGCATTCGTCGCGTCCCTGACGCTCGGCTCCGGTCAGTTCTGCACCAACCCCGGACTCGTCATCGCCGTCGACGGTCCCGGCCTGGCCGCGTTCGTCTCGGCCGCGAATGCTGCCGTCGCCGAGACTGTACCGACGCCGATGCTCACCCCGGTCATCGCCGGCTCCTACGCCGACGGGGTTGCCGCCCTCGAGGGTGCTGCCACCGTGGAGGCCCGCGGCGCCGAGTCGGACGCACCCAATTCGTGCCGGGCAGCACTCTTCAGCAGCGACGCCGACACGTTCCTGGGCTCGGACGTGTTGCAGCAGGAGGTGTTCGGCGCCTCCAGCCTGGTCGTCAAGTGCCGCGATGCCGAACAGGTGCGCGCCGTGGCGGCGAGGCTCGAAGGTCAACTGACCGCGACCGTCCACGCAGACGAGGAAGACCTCGGGGAGGCCGGACGCCTGCTGAGCGTTCTCGAACTCAAGGCCGGCCGAATCCTGTTCGACGGTTGGCCCACCGGGGTCGAGGTCGGACATGCGATGGTGCACGGCGGTCCCTATCCCGCGACATCCGACTCGCGCACTACGTCGGTGGGATCGCTGGCGATCGAACGCTTCCTGCGACCCGTTGCCTACCAGGATGTTCCGCCGTCGTTGCTGCCCACCGCCGTCGCCGACGGCAACCCCGAACAGTTGTGGCGTCGTATCGACGGCCGCCTCACCCAAGACTGACATCCACTCGTGAAGGAGAAACCCATGCTCGACGGAGTCCTGTTCTTCCCCGTGACACCGTTCACCGAATCCGGTGACGTCGACTACGACCGGCTCGCCGAGCACGTCACCAAGGGCGTGGACGCCGGACCGGGTGGCGTCTTCATCGCCTGCGGCACCGGCGAATTCCACGCCCTCGGACTCGAGGAGTTCGGTAGGATCGTGGCCACGGCCGTCGACGCCGTCGCGGGACGGGTCCCGGTGTTCGCCGGCGCGGGCGGCTCGATCGCGCAGGCGAAGGAGTTTGCGTCGAGCGCCAAGGCCAACGGCGCCGACGGCATCCTGTTGCTCCCGCCCTACCTCGTGACGATGCCGCAGGCCGGATTGGTGGAGTACACCCGCGCGGTCGCCGACACCACCGACCTGCCCCTCATCGTCTACAACCGCAGCAACGCCCGCTTCGACGAGGCGTCCGCCGTCGCGGTGGCCCAGTTCCCCACCGTCATCGGCCTGAAGGACGGGACCGGTGACCTGGACAAGGTCGCGCGTATCGTCCGCGCCGTGAAGGATGCGCTCGCACCGTCGGGTAAGCAGTTCCTGTTCTTCAACGGCATGCCCACGGCCGAGATCTCCCAGCAGGCGTACCGGGCCATCGGTGTCATGCTGTACTCGTCGGCGACCTTCGCGTTTGCACCAGAACTGGCTCTCGGTTTCTACGACGCACTCGAATCGGGCAACGAGGACCTCACCGACGCGCTGCTCCGCAGCTTCTTCCATCCCCTGGTCCGCCTGCGCGATCAGGTGCCGGGTTATGCGGTGTCCCTCGTCAAGTTCGGCGTCACGATGGAGGGCCTCGAGGCCGGGCCGGTGCGCCCGCCGCTCGTGCAGCCGAGCGAGGCTCACAAGCGGGAACTGGCCCAGATCACCGCTGCCGGACGGGCAGCGCTCGCGGACGCTCTCGCGGTTCAAGCGGTGCGCTGATGTCCTCGGAGCCCATCCGCATCACCGGTGCCCGCATCACACCGGTCGCCTTCGTGGATCCGCCGCTGCTCAACACGGTCGGCGTGCATCAACCGTATGCACTGCGTGCGATTATCCAACTCGACACGGACAGCGGCCTCGTCGGGTTGGGTGAGACCTACGCGGATACCGCGCACCTCGCTCGACTCCAGGCGGCTGCGGAGTCCATTACCGGACTTGACGTGTTCTCGCTGAACGCCATTCGGGCGGTGATCGACGCGAAGATTGCCACGGTGTCGATTACCGGCGGTGACGGTGTCGCCGGGATGATTACCACCGCCAGTACGACCGATCGCGTGTTCTCCCCCTTCGAGGTGGCGTGCCTCGACGTGCAGGGCAAGGCGCTCGGCCGGCCGGTGTCCGATCTGCTCGGCGGCAAGGTGCGCGACACGGTGCCCTTCAGTGCCTACCTCTTCTACAAGTGGGCCGGGCACCCCGGGGCCCACCCGGATGAGTGGGGTGAGGCGCTGGACGCGGACGGACTGGTGCGTCAGGCCCAGAAGATGATCGGCGAGTACGGTTTCGAGGCGATCAAGGTCAAGGGTGGGGTGTTCTCACCCGAGGAGGAGATCGCCGGCATCAAGGCGTTGCGCGCCGCGTTCCCCGACCTGCCGCTGCGCCTCGACCCCAACGCGGCGTGGACCGTCGACACCTCGATCAGGGTCGCGTCGGAACTCGACGGCATCGTCGAATACCTGGAGGACCCGACGCCCGGACTCGACGGCATGGCCGAGGTCGCGCGTGAGGCAAAGATGCCGTTGGCCACGAACATGTGCGTCGTCGCATTCGATCAGCTCAAACCTGCCGTGCTGAAAGACTCCGTTCAGGTCGTGCTGTCGGACCATCATTACTGGGGTGGCCTGCAGCGGTCGCGGTTGCTCGCCGGCATCTGCGACAACTTCGGCCTGGGACTGTCGATGCACTCGAACTCGCACCTGGGCATCAGCCTGGCCGCGATGGTGCACCTCGCAGGGGCCACGCCGAACCTCACGTACGCTTGCGACACGCATTGGCCGTGGAAGACGGAGGACGTCGTCAAGCCCGGTGTCCTGACGTTCGTCGACGGCGCGGTCGCGGTGCCGACGACGCCGGGATTGGGCGTCGAGATCAACGAGGACGCGCTCGGCGCACTGCACGAGCAGTACCTCGACTGCGGAGTGCGCGACCGCGACGACACGGGATACATGCAGTCGATCGATCCGACTTTCGAGAACACCTGCCCACGCTGGTGAACCGGGTGGTCGTCGATCCGGGGTGCACGTGCGCAGGTCCGCTACATTGTTCGGACGAGCGCCCCGGCTCGACGGCAGAGGAGTAGGTCGATGTTTTCCCTTGCGCGGCTGTCGTGCTTCATCGCCGTCGCGGAGGAGTTGCATTTCGGGCGGGCCGCGGAACGACTCCACATGACTCAGCCTCCGCTGAGCCGCCAGATTCAGCAGCTCGAAAGTGAACTGGGCGTGCAGCTGATCGACCGCACCAGTCGATCGGTCACGCTGACCGCCGCGGGAACGGCGTTCCTGCCCGACGCGCGCCGCATCCTCTCCCTGTCGGAGAGCGCGGTACTGACGGTGCGGCGGGTACCCGCGGGTGATCTGGGAACTGTGGTCGTCGGATTCACCGGCGCCTCGGCCCACGCAGTACTACCGCGACTGCTCGAGGCTGCCCGCGACACTCTTCCCGATGTGAAGATCGATCTCCGTGAAATGGTGACGTCGGTGCAGATCGATGCTCTCACCAGCGGTGAATTGGACCTCGGCCTGATCCGGCCCATCCTCACCCGGCCCGGAATAGACACCCGGCCCATTCACCACGAGAACCTCGTCGCCGCGCTCCCGCAGGGACACCCGCTGGCCGAGCAGGACCACCTGACCGTGGAGGACTTCGACGATCAACCCGTGGTCATGTATTCACCCGTCGATGCGCGGTATTTTCACGAACTGCTGATCAGCACCTTCACCATCGTCGGAGCGTCGCCGCGGTACGTGCAATACGTGACGCAGGTTCATACGATGCTCGTCCTCGTGCGTTCCGGGCTGGGAATGGCGCTGGTGCCGGAATCTGCGCAGACAATGCATCCCGAGGGTGTGGTGTTCCGGCCGGTCACCTCGGTGCGGGATCGGCCCGTGCAGATGAACGCCGCCTGGCGCGCGGACAACCGCAATCCCGCATTGCAGCGGATAATGAACGACGTTCTGCCGCAGCACGAATGGAATTGACAGCTCAAAGCGTGAGCCGGCAGCTCTGACCTATGTCGAGCACCCGCAGCATGCGGCCGGTTCCCAACCACAGCGCGCACGACAAGGCGAGGTCGGTGAGAAGTTCGTCGGAGAAGTGTGCATGACATCGCTGCCAGAAATCCTCGTCTTCGCGTAGCGCGGTGTGGTCGGTGGCGAATCGGTAGGCGAACTCGGCCGCCGTCCGCTCCCGCTCGCCGTATCCTGGCCACGACTCCCACTCGAGGACGTGATCGTAGAAGTGCTCGTCGATACCGGCGTCCGGCCCACCGCCGTCCCGGGCCCCGCGGCACACCGCGCACTCGTTCGCCACGGCGATCGCCATCCGTGCAATCTCCCGTACACGCAACGGTAACCGGTTCCGGTTATATACGGCATCGGTGAAGCCGCCCAGTGCCTTACCCAGCTCCGGCGAAGACGACAACCAACCGGCCAGGTCATCGTCGCTGTAGCTACCCACTCGGCTCATTCCCGAATGCTACAGCGAACGGCGCGCGAGACGATAGAGTTGACACAGGTTCTAATCTTTCCGTCGCTCCGGCACAGGGGGTGAGTCTCCTGGAGGTCCCGTCGACGCCCGCCCTGTGCCTTTCACGCCGTCAGCCGGGGGATGCGCGGGGGAGCGATTCCTCGAACCGGGCCGAAGCCGGGCCGAAAAACCGCTTGTGGGCAGTAGTGTCTTGTGGGCTGTAACCAGATCAAAAGGAGTTCAGGGTGGCGCAGAAAGTGGTCGTGGAATTGGTCGACGACATCGACGGGAGCCTCATCGAGGACGGGAAGGGCGAGCACATCACATTCTCGGTCAACGGAGTCGACTACGAGATCGACCTGAAGACGAAGAACGCCAGAGAGTTCCTGCGCACCATGGACTTCTACATCGAGCACGCCACCCGGGTCGATGAGCGGAAGGGCCGGTCCACCTCGAGCGCGAAGCCGCGCGGCCGTGCCCAGGCGAGTGCGGTCCGCGAGTGGGCGGCGGAGAACGGGTACGACATTTCCTCGCGAGGCCGCATTCCCGCAGAGGTGCAGGAAGCGTTCGACGCAGCGCATTGACGAGCGGCAGCCGAGATCGAGGCGAATAAGTCGCTGTTCCGGAGAAGTAGTGCATCTGGTTATCCAAAATCGTGACTGATTCCAGAAAAGTGCGTCATAGTAGTGAGGTGCCCTCGACGCGGGATTACGAAGTGCAGTTGCGTGCAGCCCAGCTACGCGTGACTCGCCCTCGCCTGGCGGTGCTGGATGGCGTCCGCGAGCATCCGCACGCCGACACGGAAACTATTTTCGACGCCGTGCGAACGCACCTACCAGGAGTTTCCCGGCAAACTGTGTACGACGTTCTGCATGTGCTCACCGACGTGGGCTTGGTGCGGCGGATCGAGCCGTCCGGCTCCGTCGCACGCTACGAGTTGCGTGTCGGTGACAATCACCACCACGTCGTGTGCCGGGCGTGCGGGGTTATCGCCGACGTCGACGGCGCCGTCGGCGAGGCGCCCTGCCTGACTGTGTCCGACGACGGCGGTTTCGTCGTCGAGGAGGCCGAGGTCATCTATTGGGGTCTGTGCCCCGACTGCTCGACATCACCAACTTCGCGAAAAAAACCGCGATAACAGCCCGATCTACTCGCTCCTGGAAGGAATGCTGTGTCCGATAGCTGCCCGGTCGCTCATGACGGCAACACTCAGAGCACCAGTGAAAGTGAAAACCCCGCAATCCCGTCCCCCACGGTCAAAGAACATCGTCCGAGGACGAACCGCGACTGGTGGCCCAACCAGCCGGAACTGTCAGTGCTGCATGCACACTCGTCGAAATCCAACCCGATGGGCGCCGACTTCGACTACGCCGAGGAGTTCGCCAAGCTCGACGTCGAGGCGCTCAGGCGAGACGTCATCGATCTGATGACGACCTCGCAAGACTGGTGGCCTGCCGACTACGGCCACTACGGAGGGCTCTTCATCCGAATGAGCTGGCACGCTGCCGGCACCTACCGCATCGCCGACGGTCGCGGCGGTGGCGGGCAGGGTGCCCAGCGCTTCGCCCCGCTCAACAGCTGGCCCGACAACGCCAGCCTCGACAAGGCGCGCCGGCTGCTGTGGCCGGTCAAGCAGAAGTACGGCAAGCAGATTTCCTGGGCGGATCTGCTCGTCTTCGCCGGCAACTGTGCCCTCGAGTCGATGGGGTTCAAGACTTTCGGGTTCGGCTTCGGCCGCGAAGACGTCTGGGAACCCGAGGAAGTGTTCTGGGGTCCGGAAGACACCTGGCTCGGCGACGAGCGCTACAGCGGTGAGCGCGAACTGTCCGGTCCGCTCGGAGCCGTGCAGATGGGTCTGATCTACGTGAACCCGGAGGGACCGAACGGGCAGCCGGATCCGCTGGCGGCGGCCCGCGACATCCGGGAGACGTTCGCCCGCATGGCGATGAACGACGTGGAGACCGCCGCGCTGATCGCCGGCGGCCACACCTTCGGTAAGACACACGGCGCAGGTGACGCCGACCTTGTCGGTCCGGAGCCGGAGGGCGCCCCGATCGAGCAGCAAGGCTTGGGCTGGAAGAGCGCATTCGGCACCGGCGTCGGCAAGGACGCGATCACCAGCGGCCTCGAAGTCGTGTGGACCCCCACCCCGACCAAGTGGGACAACAGCTTCCTGGAGACGCTGTACGGCTTCGAGTGGGAGCTCACCAAGAGCCCCGCCGGTGCATGGCAGTGGACCGCCAAGGACGGCGCGGGTGCGGGCACGATCCCCGACCCGTTCGACTCGTCGGCGGGACGCAACCCCACGATGCTCACCACGGACCTCTCGTTGCGCATGGACCCGACCTACGAAAAGATCACTCGGCGTTGGCTCGATCACCCGGAGGAGTTCGCCGAGGAGTTCGCCAAGGCGTGGTACAAGTTGCTGCACCGCGACATGGGACCTGTCACGCGCTACCTCGGCCCCTGGGTTCCGGAGGCGCAGCTGTGGCAGGACCCGGTTCCCGCGGTCGATCACCCGCTCATCGGTGACAGTGAGATCGCTTCGCTGAAGGGCAAGATCCTCGATTCGGGGCTGTCCGTTTCCCAGCTGGTGTCCACCGCCTGGGCGTCGGCAGCCACCTTCCGCGGCACCGACATGCGGGGCGGCGCCAACGGAGCGCGGATCCGGCTCGAGCCGCAGAAGAACTGGGAGGTGAACAACCCCACCGAGCTGTCCACGATCCTGCAGACCCTCGAGCAGATCCAGCAGGACTTCAACTCGTCGCAGTCCGGCGGGGTGAAGGTGTCACTCGCGGACCTGATCGTCCTGGCCGGTACCGCTGCTGTGGAGAAAGCGGCCAAGGCCGCCGGCCACGACATCACGGTCCCGTTCACCCCCGGGCGCACGGATGCGTCGCAGGAACAGACCGACGCGGAAACGTTCACCGTGCTCGAGCCGAGGGCAGATGGGTTCCGCAACTACCTGCGAGCGGGCGAAAAGTTGCCGGCAGAGGCCCTCCTGGTCGACCGGGCTTACATGTTGAATCTGACCGCTCCGGAGATGACGGTTCTCGTCGGTGGCTTGCGGGCCCTGAACGCGAACTTCGGCCGAACCGAGCACGGCGTCTTCACCGACCGGCCCGAGGTGTTGACCAACGACTTCTTCGTCAACCTCCTCGACATGGGTACGGAGTGGAAGGGATCCGCCTCGGCCGAGAACGTCTACGAGGGCAGTGACCGGGTCACCGGTGAGACCAAGTGGACCGCGACCGCCGTCGACCTCGTCTTCGGTTCCAACTCGCAGCTGCGTGCTCTCGCCGAGGTCTATGCCGCCGCCGACGCGCAGCAGAAGTTCGTGCAGGACTTCGTCGCTGCGTGGAACAAGGTGATGAATCTCGACCGGTTCGACCTCGCCTGAATCTCAGCCGAACCGCATACGGCACCCCGTGAGCTGACTACGCTCGCGGGGTGCCGTGCGTGCTGTCGCGCCGTCGGCGGTCAACCCGTGACGCGCGCTGCGTTCCCGGCGTCGACGGGCAGGACGATGCCGCTGATGTGTTCGCTGCCCTCCGCGGTGAGGAACAGGACGACGCGGGTGATCTCGGCGGGGTCGAGCCACGCCACGGGCTGGGCGTGCAGGCTGCGGAAGACCGGTGCGACGTCGTCGGATCCGGGATTGTCGAGGTCGGGCCGCATCATCCGGTACAGGGAATCGTTGTGGATCATGGGAGTCGAAATATTGCCGGGGGCAACCGCATTGACGGTGATCCCGTGCGGTGCGAGGTCGAGCGCCGTACTCTTGGTAAGTCCGATGACGCCCCATTTGGATGCGGCGTAGGCGGCCATGTTGGCATTTCCGGCCCGCCCCAGCATGGAGGAGACGGTGACGATGCGCCCGTATCCGCGGCGGATCATCCCCGGGGCCACCGCTCCGACGGTGTTGAAGACGCCGGTCAGGTTGGAACCGATGGCCTCGGACCACTGCTCCTGGGTGAGGGACTGGACGGGTGCGGCCACGGACACGCCGGCATTCGCCACGGCAATGTCGATTCGTCCCAGTTCGGATTCGGCTCGTGCGACGAGCGCGTCCATGGCGCTTCGGTCGGCGGTATCCAGTATCGCTGTGATGCAGCGACGTCCGGTCGACCGCACCAGTTCCGCGGTCTCGTCGAGATCGGCCTCGGTCGCGAGGGGGTAGCCGACCACCGGGCTGTTCGCGCACCGATCGCACAGGACGATGTCGGCGCCGCGTTCGGCAAACGCCACCGCGTGGCTACGGCCCTGGCCGCGGGCTCCACCGGTGATCAGGGCGACTCGGCCGTCGAATCGATCCATCGTTCTCTCCTTGTCCGGACGTACTACCGCAGCTTGATGCTGCCGCCGTCCGCCATCAATGTCTGGCCGGTCATGTACCGCGAATCGTCGGTAGCGAGGAACACCGCCACGGGCGCGATGTCCGTCTCGGGATCACCGATGCGCTGCAGGGGAACCTTCGCCACGGAGGCCGCCGCGCGTTCTGGAAACGCGGCCTGCCACGCGAGGACTCCTTCGGTGGCCGCGAACGGGCAGATGACGTTCACCCGGATCCCGTCGGCCGCCCATTCGTTGGCGGCCACGCGGCTCACGCCCCGGATCGCTTCCTTCGCCGCGGCGTACGACGTCTGGGTGGGCATGCCGTCCAAACCGGACCCGGACGCAAAGTTGATCACCGAACCTTTCGCCGACTTCAGTTGCGGGTAGCACGCTTGCATCAGGTGCACAACGGGATAGAACCCGGTCTGGAAGGAAAGGTCGAACATCTCTTGGGTGTGGTCCACCAGCAGTGCCTGGCGCGACGCGTGCGCGTTGTTGACCAGTACGTCCACGGACCCGAACGCCTCGACTGCGGCGTCACGGATCTGGTCGGCGGACTCGCGTCGGGAGATGTCGACGTTCAGGAAGCGGGTGGCCGCGCCGAGTTCTTTCTCGAGAGCCGTGCCGCGTTCGTCGTCGATGTCCACGAAGAGAACATTTGCGCCCTCATGGGCGAAGACCCGGGTGATGGCTCGTCCGATCCCGCCCGCGCCGCCCGTCACGATTGCTGTCTTGCCCTGCAGTCTCATGGTGTTCCTCTGTGCGTTCGGGTCAGACGGCTGCGGTCGCGGCGGTGGCCAGCGCCGCTTTCTCGAGTTCCGCGACGCTGAACGCGGCGTAGTTCTCGTACGGTCCGCGGCCTGCGAAATAGGGAGTCAGAAGCCCTTCGATTTCCTCGGGTGAGAAGGCGGATCCCGCTGCATCGAACCGGTTCTCGACCTTTGGTGCCGCCATCAAGGCGACCATCTTGCCGTAGACGACGAAGACCTGCCCGTTGATCTCGTCCGAGGCGGGGGAGGCCAGGTAGTGGACGAGTGTGGCGACGCGTTCGGGTGAGAGGGGATCGGGCCCGGCGTCCGCGGCGGTGTTCGCCCCGAAGGCGTCGGCCGTCATCGCAGTCCGGGCGCGCGGGCAGATGGCGTTGGCGCGTACTCCATATCGTGAGAGCCCCTGCGCCGTCGACAGGGTGAGAGCGGTGATTCCGGCCTTGGCCGCCGAATAATTGGGTTGGCCGGCCGAACCGAAGAGGAAGGCCTCGGACGACGTGTTGATCACCCGTCCGTACACGGGCCCTCCCGCGGCCTTGCTCGCCTCGCGCCAGTGCACCGAGGCCGCACGAGACGTGGCGGCATGCCCTTTGAGGTGAACGCGAATGACGTCGTCCCAGTCGGATTCGGACAGGTTGAAGATCATCTTGTCGCGAAGGATCCCGGCGTTGTTGACGAGGATGTCCATCGATCCGAAGGTGCCGACTGCTTCTTGGACGAGGCGTTCGCCCAGCGACCAGTCGGAGACGTCGCCCGTGACCGCAGTCGCCTGACCTCCGGCGGCCGTGATTTCCTCCGCCACGGTGTGTGCATTGTCGCCCATGTCGTTGACGACGACGGCGGCCCCAGCCGCGGCGAGGGCGAGGGCTTCGGCGCGGCCGAGTCCCGCACCGGCGCCGGTGACGACGGCAGTGCGTCCAGCCAGGTTCAGCGATTCCGTCATGCGTACTCCTCGAGTAGAAAATTAGATTTCATTCTAGTTCTAACGCATGGGAGCACCGCAAGCCAGTAGTCCAAACGAAATTCTGACAAGAATGATTTCTACTTTCCGCGAGGTCTCGCTGAGTGGGAATTGTGGTCGAGGTCACTGACGCGCATGCCAGGTTGAGCGTGCTGATCCTCTCGAAACACCGGAGCCTCATATGAACCACATTCCCCTGTCCCCAGGCGAGGCGGAGCGCGCACCGCTCTCGCGCGGGAAGTCGTACGCCCTCCTGGCCTTGATCATTCTCCTGGTCGAAGTCATCCCCCTCGCCTACAACTTCGTCACCCCGGCACTGCCTGAGATCTCGAAGCACTTCGGGACTGCGAACGTCGGCTGGGTAATCACGATCGTCACGCTCATGCTCGCCGCGTCCACCCCGCTCGTCGGCAAGCTCGGTGACATCTACGGCAAGAAGCGGATGATGCTCGTGTCGGCCGCGGTGTTCGGTGCCGGGTCGTTGCTGGGCGCTCTGGCCCCGAACTTCGAACTCTTCCTGGTCGGCCGCGGGCTCCAGGGCGCGGGCATGGCCATTCTCGTCCTGGCCTACGGCTTGATCCGCGACATTCTGCCGCCCGCAATCATTCCCGTGGCGGTCGGTTTCATCGCTACGGGCATGGGCGCCAGCACCATCCTCGGACCCATCATCGGCGGCTACCTCATCGATCACTTCGGTTACACCGGCGTGTTCTGGGCGCAGCTGCTCCACGTGGTCGTGGTGGGAATTGCGGTCGCAATCTTCGTTCCCGAGACCACGCTGCGGACGCGCTCCAAGCTGGACGTGCTCGGGGCGCTCATTCTCGGAGCCGGGGCGTTTCTGCTGCTGTTCGGCATCGGCAAGGCGTCCACCTGGGGATACACCTCGCCGCAGACGCTGCTCTTTCTCGGCGGTGGCCTCGCCGTCCTGGCCGGTTGGCTGGTCTACGAGCGCACCCCGAAGGAGCCGCTCATCGATCTGCAGATGCTTCGGCACCCGCCCGTCGCGAAGACGCTGGCCGCCAGCGGTTTCGTCCAGTTCGTCCTGGTCAGCCATTCGATGCTGATCCCGATGTTCGTGATGACCGACCCCGACCTCGGTCTGGGATACGGATTCGGCGCGACCGCACTTGCCGTCGCGATCTACACGGTGCCCACCGGCGTGGTGTCGATGATCGCGGGACCGGTGGGCGGGTACTTCACGCGTCGCATCGGCCCGGCTCCGGTTCTGGTGTTCGGCGGATTCGCGCTCGCCCTCGGATCATTCCTGCTTGCGACGCTGCATGATTCGACGCTTCAGCTGATGTTCGGCCAGTTGGTCATCGGACTCGGGCTGGGCTCCGCGTCGGCGACGCTCCCCAACCTGATCATGCGCACGGTGCCCGCCGAGACCCAGGGTATCGCCGGCGGGATGCTCAACCTGTCCGGTTCGCTGGGCAGCGCGATCGGCAGCCAGGTGATGATCACCATCCTCGCGATCCCCGGAGTGATGCTCGTGGGTCGTGCCTCGCACTTCCCGGAGCAGGGTTTCGTATACGCCTTCTTCACCCTCGCCGTCGCGGGTGTGCTCGCCGGAGTCATGGGACTCCTGCTGACCCGCAACAGGATCGACCGTCCCACCGACGTCGCGGTACCGAAGTCCGAGATGGTGGCCTGACCCCTCCCACCGACCGCGGGGCCCGCACTATGTGCGGGCCCCGCAGTCGTCTGGATCAGCTGAGGACGCCGGCGGCGAGCAGGGCCCGTGCCTCCTCACGGCCGTCGAGGAGCCGATTGGTCCGGCGGGTCACCTTCCACACGCCGTCGATCTTGGCGAGCTCCCAGCGGTTGGCCGTGATCCGGTGTACACGGAATCCGTCTTCGTCGCGAATGATCAACTGCGACTTACAGGTCGCCACCGCGGTGTCCCCATCGACCCGGATGTGTCCGGGCTCGAGCATGTGCGCGCAACCGCCGCCGATCCAGCCCTGGTGTGCCTGCGACTGCACCATCGCAGTAATGGCCGCGTGTCCGCGCAGCACGCCGGTATCCACGTCGTACACACCGTCCTCGGTCCACAGCCGGGCCACCGCCTCGGCCGAGCCGCTGTCGATGGCGGGACCGTAGGCGGTCATCAATTCGAGGATCGCGAGCTTGTCCTCGAGCACGGCGACCCGCCCGAGGAGAGACTGGAGAAGTTGTTTTTCGGAGTCGGTCACGGATGTGTCCTGTCGTCGGAGGAAGTACTTCGGAAAGTGAGGCCGAGCTCGTCGCCGAGCTGCCGGAGGGCGCCCAGTTGCTCGCAGTAATGCCCGGCCCCGGTGGACGCGAGGGTCGCGCTGACGATCGTGGTGCCGGCGTCGCGGCGTCGTTCGAGCGCCCGCCGCACGGTGTCCGGGTTACCGATCGGGTCGAGTGGTGCCCCCGCGCTGAGAATCACCTCGAAGCCGCCGGGTAGTTCGACCTTGCCGAGAAGGGTGCACAGTTCGTCGAGCGAGAGACCGAACGGGACCCAGCCGTCACCGAAGGCGCCCGCGCGCCGCAGTGAGCGGAGCGTGCGCCCGCCCACCCACAGGGGGACCCGTGGTTGCACGGCATGCGGTTCCACGACGACGTCCTCGAAATCGTAGAAGGCGCCGTGATACTCCGGCCGGGAACGGGACAGCGACGCGCGCAAGGCGGCGAGGGCGTCGTCGGCGCGGGGTCCGCGGTCGTCGAAGTGGGCGCCGAGCAGGGCGAACTCCTCACGCAGGCTGCCTACGCCGAGACCGAGAATCAGGCGGCCCCCGCTGACCGCGTCGAGCGTGCCGTAGCGCTTCGCGATCTCGAGCGGGTGGTGATAACCGAGCACCAGGACCTGTGTGGCGAGCCGGATGCCGCTCGTCCGCGCGGCGAGAAAACCGAGGGTGGCGAGCGGGTCCCAGTACGTGGCGCCGCGCTCGGCCGCTACATCGGTAGGCACGGCCACATGCTCGCTGCAGGTGAGATGGTGATAGCCGAGGCCGTCCGCCGTCTCGGCTATCCGGGTCAATTCCTCGATCCCGGCGCCGGCCTCCCACTCCGCTACGACGGCGGGATGCTGTACGACGATGGGCGGCGCGATTCCTATGTGCATCTGTTTCGGTACTCCGCTGTAGGGGATCGGTGGTTGTAGAGGATCGGTGTCCTCACCGTTCTAGCGGAGCCTCCGGCGCGGGGGTCGGGGCATTCCCGGTGACCGGACGCGGTGCCCGGTTGAGTGTGCGCCTACGGCGAGTGACGGGGCGGGCCACTGTCGGGGTTCCGGCGACTCGAGTGCGCATCGGTTACACAGACAAAACGCGCGCGCCATCGGCCCATACCGCTCTGCGCGGCAACGGTTCTCGCTAGATATTGCCGAGGCCGCGGCGGGTGAAGCGGGGCTCAGTTGTGTGCTGCAGAAGCCACTCACCTTCGTGCCCGCGACGGTACCGGTCGGGAACCCTCAGCGCACGGCACCCCCACGTCACGCCGATCGAGTACCGGGGAGGGTCGTGACCCTCTTCTCATCGGCGCAGGCTACCGGGGTGCACCGACACGTTGCAGAGCAAAAACGCGCTGACCTCGCTGTTTCGGAGGTATTGGTAACCCTGCATATTCGAGGCTTGCATATTCCCGCCCGACTGACCGCGTGCGCCCAGGTCGATCCGTCCCGATAGGCGCGTCCGGCGAAGTGTCCGGTCACGGTTCCAGCTCCGCTGCGCGGCCGAGCATCTTCGCGATGCGCCCGATCAGTAAGTAGCCTCCACGCTCACTCGGCGCGTGCTCCCCGCGGTGAGGCGGTCGTCTAATCTGTCCCCAATGAGCTGGTGGACCCTGCAGAGGAGAGACGCAAGGTGAAGAGGCAGGGGCATTCCCGTGTGGAGGCGGGCAGTGCGCGGCTGCCCGAAGAGCGGCAGTTCAAATGCGTCCTCATTGGGGTGTGCGTTGCCGTAGTCCTGTTCACGCTCGCGTTCGTCGTGCTGACTGTGGTCAAGTCCTCACGGAGCCCGCAAGACATCACCTCGAACTGGTTCGTGGCCTGGGGCACTTGGGCGGGTGGGCTGGGTACGGCGGCGGCCTTCTTGATCGCCGCGTTCAGCATCTCGGTTGCCAGCGCGCATGCCCGGTTCGATCGCCGACAGACGGCGGAGATCCGCGAGGACAACGACATGGCGCAGGCCCGGCTGTTGATCATCTACAAGGTTGAGGACGAGAACTCGACCTCGTCGTTGGCCACTTACCGGATCGAGAATCGAAGCAAAGACTTGTTCTTCGATGTCACCGTTCCGTACGTCGATTCACCTGACGGGTCGGACGCAGGCATCGAGCGCAGGACAGCTGAACTGGTCGCTCAGGACAACCGGCTCCACGAGTTCATACCGACCGCTGAGCAGTTGACCCCGTACCGCGACCACACCGACCATGAAGCGTGGTTCACCCTCGTCACCGTCCACACCAGTGACGCGAGCGTCATCAAGTTCGCCGTCGAGTACACCGATGCCCGTGGGCAGCGGTGGCGCCAGGACCTCGGCGGTGAGATCAAGTGCGTCCACACGACCAAGGCCGTCCCTATTCGGCCGCCTGACAGATTTCAGCCTCCTCAGCAGATCAGTCGGTTGTCGGACGTGGAACTCTGGCGCATGGGTGGTGGGTTCATCGATGGTCTTGAGCCGCTGGAATCCGATGAAGAATTCCTGGAAGTCATCGAGGTGTCCAACGTCGCGCGTTGGAAGCGCATCGAGCGTATCGAGGACATCTTGGTGGAGCCCGGTGATGACGATGAGCAAACCAGGGATCTTGAAGTATCAGTGACGTTCAGCCCCACAGCCCCGCCCTTCTGGGCTGCCTACTTCCGCGGCAAGCTGGCCGAGTCTGGATTGCGTTACGTCGGCGGAGGCTACCAATACACTCAGACCGATAGATTCCATTGCCCCCCGCAGGTCGATACGGCGGGACTAGGCGATCTCATCGACGCCGCGATTCAATATGCCAACGATCGCTTCGAGGAGAACGAACTCGCGGCAGCGCGCAGGGCGTTGGAGGCGCGGCGAAATCGCACGAGTTCATCTACCTGATCTACCGCTGCCCCACCGCTGTCAAGTTTAGTTGACATAATCTACATTTTTGGTGATTGGAAAGCTCTGTCTGCCAGTGTGTTTGGATCGCCCAAGGCGAATCGTCAATCGTCCCGGTCGAGCTGCAGTATCAAGCTGAAGTTCGTTGGCATTGGGACTTCCGCGTGGTTGATGCGCAGAGCAGGGGGACCCGCGATTGATGATTCGGGCATCTCTTTGTTCGACGCGGCCCGCAGAGTGAACCCGAGGTCGTCCAATTCGGCCAGGGTGTTGTGCACCGCCGTTCGATCGGCCATCCGCGCAACGAGCGTCGTCGTACTGTGTCCGCCGTCGAAGACGGGGAATGCGACTCGTATCGCTCTGCCGATGTCAATCTCGCTCGTGGGCGACGCTGTCGGTCACGATGCACGATGCTAGCGGCGCGGAATGCACTACTCGCCATTCCTCAACTCAGGGTCGGCGCACCTGGGTGTTCGGTGGCCCAGTTGACCGGTCATGGATCTGCTAGCGGTGACGCGCTGTGCGCATTTTGGGCTGTGGCCAGGCGGCGCCGCTGTCCGCATGCCATCCTCGGGGAATGGCACGAACGTGGTTGTCGGTGACGGTGGAACTGCTCGGCGGGTGCGGCGAGGACCTGTGGCCATGGCCCGGCCGCATCTTCGCGGTCGGACCGTCGCACACCTTCAGCGACCTCGCGAACGCGATCAACGACGCCTTCGCCCGGTGGGACCGCGCGCACCTGTCGATGTTCACCCTTGCCGATGGACGCATAGTCACCGACACGGAGACCGGCGCCGAGATGGTGGAGTCGCTCGGCGGGCCGATCACCGAGGCGGTGGACATCGAGTCGGCCAAAGTCGCCCGGCTGCTGGGGCCCGGGGCGGAGTTCCAGTTCACCTTCGACCTGGGCGATGACTGGACCCACCGCTGCGTGATCGGCAGCGACAAGGTCGACCCCATCGAGGTGCTGGGAATCCGCCCCGAGGCCCCCGTGCCGTACTGGGGCTGGGGCACCATCCCGGACCAGTACGGGCGCCGGTGGGCCGACGACGACGGACAGAGCCGAGCACCGCGCAGACCGAGCCGGCCGCATCCGATGCTGCTGCACGCGTGGCCCGCACAGGACCAGGTGCCCGCACTCGATGTGTCCGAGCTGCGCGCCGCAATCGCGGCAGCAGATGCCGCCCGATTCCTGACCGCGGTGCGCGGCCACGAGATCGACGACGCGCTGCAACAGGTGGCCGCCGGAATACCGATGGCCCTGACGCAGCGACGGAAGCAGACCGAACCGGTGGCGGTGTCGGTCATCAACCGGCTGACCTGGCGCGCCGGCCCGGGTGACGGGGTGCTGGCCGAGGACCTGCTCGCCTGTCTGCGCCGCGAGCCGCTGGCGGGGCGGGTGGTACCGGTCGACCTCGAGATGCTCGGCACCGAACTGGAGGGGGATCCGGGCATGTCGGCGGGCGGCTATCTCGACCTGCACACCGGGCAGGTGTACGACGCCAGCAGCACCGATCCGATGATGGTCGGAGAGGACGCCGCCGTCGACGTGGAGGCCGAACCCGACCGTTGGCTCCGGTTCGACCGGACAGGCTCGCGGGACGGCTGGCGTGACATGGCGGCCTTCACCGCGCGGCAGCACGATGCGACGCTGCGGGCGCGGCTGGAGCGGGCGATCGAGGGCAAGGGCGCGTTCGGCCGGTTCCGCGACCTCGTGAGCCAGGAGAGCCTCGCCGACCAGTGGTACGCCTTCGCCACCGACCGCCAACTGGGGCGTGCCCGCGAGTTCCTCGCCGACCAGGGCATCCGCGTGGGCTGACGGGCGCCCCATGCCGTGCCACCAGTGTCTGTGACCCGTTAGATGGGTCTGTCGCGACGACCTGGCTCACCAGCTGTGCCGCTGACACCGTGCTGACGGTGCCGCGCACCGACCGGAGATCCGCGGGAAACGGGTCTCGAGGCGTCCAACACGCCAGAGGCAGCGTCCGAGTCCGATCGCGGGCCCCTGGGTGAACACCCCGGTCAGCGTTGTCAGTCTGCTTCCCCGCACCGCGGACAGCTGTTAGTATTTTAAGAATTCATTTCAGTTTTAGTCTGGTGCACGCTCGTGACCAGGATATTTGGAGGCGTCGATGACTGTCATCGATTCAGGCAATGCACCGTCGGTACCTGCCGTGAAGAAGGAGGTGCCGCCGTCGATGGTGGAACGGATGACGCTGATCCTCGACGCGTTCGACGGCCGGACCTGCCGCCTGACCCTGGAGGAAGTGGCGTGCCGCACCCGGTTGCCGCGATCGACCGTGCACCGCATCCTCGACCAGCTGGTGCGCCTGGACTGGGTGAATCACGCCAGCTTCGGTTATTGCCTCGGCCGTCGAGCGATGGGGGTGGGCGGCGGCGACAACGGGCACGGCCAGATCCGGGCAGCCGCGGCGCCGCTGCTCCACGACCTGCACATGCAGACCGGAATGGTCGTGCACCTGACTGTGCTGGACGGTGGGGACAGCCTGTACCTCGACAAGGTCGGCGGCCGGATGGCGGCCGCGCTGCCGTCCAAGGTGGGCGGGCGGGTTCCCGCCTACACGACGGCCGGCGGCAAGGCGATGCTGGCGTGGGTGGACCCCGAGGAGGTCGACAGCCTGTACGGGCAGCGTCTCGACAGGAGCACCGACCGCACCATCACCGAACTCACCACCCTTCATCAGGAACTCAACCGGATCCGGCAGCGCCGCGGTCTCGCGTTCGAGCGCGGTGAGGCGGTTCGCGGCGTGGGCTGTGTCGGTGTCGCGGTCCGAAGTGCCGACGGCCCGGTCGCCGGTATCTCGCTGTGCGGAGATGCCCGGACGGTGCAGCTCGAGCGGGTCGCGCCCCTCGTCGTCGATGCCGCCCGGGCCGTCACGCGGGCTCTGCATCCCGAACCCGTGACCCCGCGCCGCGCCCGCCGGACCGCGGAGATACCGGAAACCTCCTGGTCCACCGAGGCGCTGGACCAGCTTCTGTCGGTGCAATCGGGGCAATGGCTGTAGCGCTCGTGCGCGGTTGACGAGTCTCGGGACTCGTCACGCGCGCACGGGCCGGGGGACGGCGCCCAGCCCGAACCCACCCCGGAAGAACACCAACGGGCGCTCGTCGCTGACCGATTCGAGGCCGAGGACCCGCCCGATCACGATGTCGTGGTCGCCGGCGGTGTGCACCGACTGCACGTCCGCGTGCACGCGCATCAGTACGCCGGGGAGCGAGGGCGTCGCCCACGGCGACCTCTCCCAGTCGAGACCGTCGAATTTTTCGCCGCGGCTGGAGCCGAAACGCATGCAGAGATCCGTCTGATTCTCGTGCAGAACATTGACGGTGAAGCGCCCCGACTCCTGGATCCGTGGCCAGGCGCGCCCACGATGATCGGCGCAGAACAGGATCAGCGGAGGGGCCAGCGACACCGAAGCGAACGACTGGCAGGTGAATCCGACCGGACCGTCGGCGTCGAGTCCGGTCACCACCGTGACACCACTCGCGAAATGGCCGAGATTGCGCCGCATTTCGTCGGGGGTGGGTGCGGCGATCTGCGTGCCGAGTTCGGGCCACGTCGGTTCGGTTGGCATCGGACCACCTCCACATCGTCTGTGACACCGACTGATTCGGTGATCGCTTTCGAGGCTAGGGACGCGGTCGGCAGGTCACGAACTGCCGTCTCGATCAGTGGAAGCCCCGGAGCGAGGCGTCGCCGGGACGGTCGACGTCTCGCTGACCGGGATCGCTTCTGTCCGAGCAGTGCACCCGCTGGCAACGTGATCGACCATGACGACTGACTCGAGTTACGAGGGCACCCTGAAGGAGCTGAACACCGACCTCGGCGTGCTTCGCTACCACGAGGCCGGTGACGGCCCGCCGCTCCTGCTGCTGCACGGTTCCGGCCCCGGCGTGACGGGGTGGCGCAACTTCCGCGGCAACCTCGACGTCTTCGCGGAGCACTTCCGGACTTTCATTCTGGAGTTCCCCGGCTTCGGGGTCAGCGACGACTTCGGTGGGCATCCGATGCTCACGGCCACCGACGCGGTCCTCCGATTCCTCGACGGGCTCGGGATCGATGAGGTCGCACTCCTCGGGAACTCGATGGGCGGCATTGTCGCCACTCAATTCGCCATCGCGCACCCCGACCGGGTCACCAAACTGATCACCATCGGCGGGATCGGCAAGAATCTCTTCAGCCCAGGCCCCGGTGAGGGCATCAAACTCCTCATGGAGTTCACCGACGACCCCACACGGGAGCGGCTGATCGAGTGGCTGCATTCGATGGTGTTCGACCCCGCAATGGTCACCGAGGAACTCATCGAGGAACGCTGGAGACAGGCCACCGAACCCGACACCCTCGCCAGCGCCCGCAAGATGTACAGCCGGGCAGCGTTCGAGGCGAACACCCGGGCGGCCCTCGAGTCCGACGCCACGCCCTACTGGGCGCAGCTGCACAAGGTGAAAGCCCCCACACTCCTCACGTGGGGTCGCGACGACCGGGTGAGCCCCGTGGACATGTCGATCATCCCGATGCGGCTGATCCCGAAGGCGGAACTCCACGTCTTCCCGAACTGCGGGCACTGGGCGATGATCGAGCAGAAGACGGCGTTCGAGAGTGCCGTCCTCGCCTTCCTGCTCCGCAAGGAAAGTGGCGACCGATGAGCGCCGGCTCGCAGACCTTCGATACCACCGTCGATTTCCTCGTGGTCGGCAGCGGGGGCGGCGGAATGGCCGCCGCGATCACCGCCGCGCACCGCGGGCTCGACACCCTCGTGATCGACAAGGGCACGACGTTCGGTGGGTCGACCGCGATCTCCGGTGGCGGAATCTGGATCCCGAACGCCCCGACCCTGCGCGAGAAAGGCGTCGTCGACTCCCGCGAGTCGATTCGCCGCTACCTCGACATCATCACCGAGGGCCGGGTGTCGGCAGACCGACTCGACGCGTTCGTCGACAAGGGCCCCGAGCTGATGGAACTGCTCGACCGCAGCCCGCACATGAAGCTCTACTGGGTGAAGGGCTACTCCGACTACCACCCCGAGTACGACGGCGGCCGACCCCTCGGGCGGACCATCGAATGCAAGCCCTTCGACACGAGGGCATTGCAGGACGACGAGCGGTACCAGCGGCCGAACAGCATGAAGGGCCCGCTCGGACTGTGGGTGACGTCCAAGGACTACCACGACCTCGCCATGGTGAAGCGCACCTGGAAGGGACGCAAGGCGTCGCTGGTGGCGGCCTGGCGGGTGGCGTCCAACGTGATTCGTCGTCGTCACATGGCGACCGGCGGACGCGCACTGGTGGCCAGGATGCGCATGGTCCTCAAGGATGCCGGCGTTCCGCTGTGGCTGCAGACGTCGATGACGGAACTGATCGTCGACGACAGCGGTGTTGTCGTGGGAGTGGTTGCGGAGCGCGACGGCAATACCGTCCGGATCGGTGCAAAACGCGGGGTACTCCTCGCAACCGGCGGCTTCGAACACAACGAAGACATGCGTGCCGAATACCTGCCCAAGCACGGTGTCGCGAACATCAGCGCCGGAGCCAAGGAGAACACCGGCGACGGAATCCTCGCGGGCCAGAACCTCGGCGCGGCAGTCGATCTCATGGACGATGCGTGGTGGATGCCGTCGGTGATGCATCCGATGGGCGCCGTGATCCCGCTGGTGTCCGAGCGGTGCATTCCGCCGTCCGTGATCGTGAACGGCCGCGGCGAACGCTTCACCAACGAGTCGTCGCCGTACGTGAACTTCGTACACGATCAGCTCGACGGTGGCCATGTACCCGCCTGGTTCGTGATGGACTCCAAGGCGAAGTCGCGCTACCCGTTCGCGCAGGTTCTGCCGGGCGTGCCGTTCCCCCAGGGCTTTTACGACTCCGGTGTCGTGCACAAAGCCGACACCCTGCGCGACCTCGCGGATCAGATCGGCGTGAAGGCCGACACTCTGGTGGCGACGGTCGACCGGTTCAACGGCTTCGCCCGCACCGGTCGGGACGAGGATTTCGGCCGCGGCGACAGCGCGTACGACCGGTATTACGGCGACCCGACGATGAAGAACCCGTGCCTCGACGAGATCACCCAGGGCCCCTTCTACGCCATCCGCTGCGAGGCCGGCGACCTGGGCACCAAGGGCGGACTCGTCACCGACGCCGACGCGCGGGTACTCCGCGAGGACGGTTCGATCATTGACGGCTTGTACGCCACCGGCAACACCTCGGCCTCGGTGATGGGCAACGAATACGCCGGTGCGGGCGCGACCATCGGTCCCGCCATGGTGTTCGGCTACATCGCCGCGCAACACGCCGCCCAGGCCGGTGACCTGCGGCGAGAGACTCGCTCACACGCGGGCGAGGTGGCCTGATGCTGAGCGAGCGGCAGAGGCTGGATGCGGCCCGGTCCCTGAGTGATGCCGAACGGGACCGGGCACCCATCGAACCGCTCACCGCGACCTACCCGGACATCGACGTGGTCGACGCCTACGAGATCGCGCTGATCAACATCCGCGCGCGGCTCGAGGCTGGGGAGACGGTGTACGGCCACAAGGTCGGGCTGTCCTCCGAGGTCATGCAGAAGATGATGGGTGTCGACGAGCCCGACTACGGACACCTGTTGTCGAGCATGGTGTACGCCGAGGGAACCCCGATCGACACCGCCCGGTTCTGTTATCCGCGCATCGAGGTGGAGATCGGCTACGTGCTGGGCGAGACGCTGCCCGGGGAGTGGTGCACCGAGGCGGACGTTCTCGCGGCCACCGAATACATCGTTCCCAGTATCGAACTCATCGATTCGCGTATCACGGACTGGAAGATCGGGCTGGCCGACACCATCGCCGACAACGCGTCGTCGGCGGGAGTGATCCTCGGCGCCGGACGGGTGGAACCGTCGAGGGTGGACATCGGCGCCATCTCGGCCGTGCTCTTCCAGGGGGACGAGGAGATTGCCCGCGGCGAGGCGTCGGCGGTGCTCGGCAACCCGACGAAGGCCGTGGCCTGGCTGGCACGGAAGGTCGCCAGTTTCGGAGTGCGGCTCGAGGCCGGTCACGTGATCCTGCCCGGCTCGTGCACCCGGGCGATCGATGCCCGTCCCGGTGACGTATTCCGCGCCGACTTCAGTGACATCGGCTCCGTATCAGTAGAATTCAAGTAAGGGCGAAAATTGTGACCAAGGCTCTCGCCGCGATCGTCGGATCCGGCAACATCGGCACCGACCTCCTGTACAAGCTCCTGCGTTCGGACATCATCGAACCGCGTTGGATGATCGGTGTCGATCCGGACAGTGAGGGACTGAAGCGTGCGGCCGATCGGGGCGTGGTCGCCAGCGCCGACGGTGTCGACTGGCTGCTCGCCCAGGACGAGCGCCCCGACATCGTTTTCGAGGCCACGTCCGCCTACGTGCACCGGGTGAACGCCCCGCGCTACCAGGAACTGGGCATCCAGGCGGTCGATCTCACGCCCGCCGCGCTCGGTCCCGCGGTCGTGCCGGCCGTCAACATGGGCGAGCACCGGACTGCGCCCAACGTCAACCTCATCACCTGCGGCGGGCAGGCCACCATCCCGATGGTGTACGCCGTCTCCCGGATTACCGAGGTGGCCTACGCCGAGATCGTCGCCAGCGTGGCGTCCCCGTCCGCCGGACCCGGTACCCGCGCCAACATCGACGAATTCACGATCACCACGAGTCGGGGCATCGAGACGATCGGCGGGGCGAAGAAGGGCAAGGCCATCATCATCCTGAATCCGGCCGAGCCACCGATGTTCATGAAGGACACCGTGTTCTGCGCTATTCCCGCCGACGCCGACCGGGATGCGATCAGCGCGTCGATCCACGATGTCGTGTCGTCCGTGCAGTCCTACGTGCCCGGTTACCGCCTGCGCGCCGAACCACAGTTCGACGACCCGACACCGATCAGTGGTGGGCTCGCCCGGGTCGGCATCTTCCTCGAGGTGGAGGGCGCCGGCGACTTCCTGCCGCCGTACTCGGGCAACCTCGACATCATGACCGCCGCCGCCACCAAGGTGGGCGAGAGCTTCGCGACGCAGATCCTCGGCGCGAGCGTCTGAACGCGTCCGTTACCACTCACTCTTCGAAGGAATACCGATGCCTTACAGCGCCGATCTCGACATCCGGGTGACGGACTCGTCCCTGCGCGACGGTTCCCATGCCAAGCGGCACCAGTTCACCGTCGACCACGTCCGCTCCATCGTCGGGGCACTCGATGCCGCCGGCGTTCCCGTCATCGAGGTCACCCACGGTGACGGGCTCGGCGGTTCCTCGTTCAACTACGGCTTCAGCCACACCCCGGAGCAGGAGCTGATCAAGGCCGCCGTGGAGACGGCGAAGCAGGCGCAGATCGCCTTCCTCATGCTCCCCGGCCTGGGTGTCCAGTCCGACATCCGGGAGGCCGCCGACAACGGTGCGCGCATCTGCCGGATCGCGACCCACTGCACGGAGGCCGACATCTCCGTCCAGCACTTCGGGCTCGCCCGCGACCTCGGGCTCGAAACCGTCGGTTTCCTGATGATGTCGCACAGCCAGCCGCCCGAAGCGCTCGCGAAGCAGGCCCGGATCATGGCCGACGCCGGCTGCCAATGCGTCTACGTGGTGGATTCGGCGGGTGCGCTCATCATGAACGGTGTCAGCGACCGGGTCGCCGCGCTGGTGTCCGAACTGGGGGACGACGCACAGGTCGGCTTCCACGGACACGAGAACCTCGGCCTCGGCGTCGCCAACTCCGTGCTCGCCGTCGAGGCCGGCGCGCTGCAGATCGACGGGTCCACCCGGCGCTTCGGCGCGGGCGCGGGTAACACTCCGGTCGAGGCCTTCGCTGCCGTCACCGAGAAGCTCGGAATCCGCACCGGCATCGACACTCTGAAGATCATCGACGCCGCCGAGGACGTGGTGCGGCCGATCATGGACGACGATTGCCTTCTCGACCGGCTGTCCCTCACGATGGGATACGCGGGCGTCTACTCGAGCTTCCTCAAGCACGCCGATGCGCACGCCCGCCGGTACGGGGTGTCCGCTGCGGAAATCCTCATCGAGGCCGGCCGCCGCAAACTGGTCGGCGGGCAGGAGGACCAGCTGATCGAAATCGCGCTCGGTCTCGCGGACCGGCAGGCCGCGAGCACCGCTGTTGCCGAGAAGAAGTCCGCCTAGGCGCCTGACGGGTGCCGAAACCAGAAAGCCGAGATCATCATGGGTCAGGTTCTTGACAGGATCGAACAGTTCGCGGACGAAATCCGCGCGGAAGGCGCCGAGGGCGACAAGCTGATGCGCCTGTCGGACACCTCCGCCAAGCGGTTGCGCGACTCCGGGGTGATGCGGATGCTGCAGCCCAAGGAGTACGGCGGCCACGAAGCCCATCCGCGCGAATTCGCGGAGACCGCGATGGGGATCGGTGCCATCGACGGTGCAGCCGGGTGGGTCAGCGGCATCGTCGGCGTCCACCCGTGGGAACTGGCGTTCTTCGACCGCAAGGCCCAGGACGAGGTGTGGGGCGCAGACCCCGACATGTGGATGGCGTCCCCGTACGCGCCGATGGGTGTCGCCGTGCCGACCGAGGGTGGCTACGTCCTCAACGGACGCTGGTCGTTCTCTTCGGGCACCGACCACTGCGGCTGGATCATGATCGGCGCCGCAGTCGGTGATGCCGAGGGCAATCGGGTGATGCCGCCGAAAATCCTGCACGTGCTCCTGCCCCGCTCGGACTACGACATCGACCAGGACAGCTGGAACGTCGTAGGCCTGCGCGGCACCGGGTCGAAGGACCTGATCGTGAAGGACGCGTTCATTCCGCAGCACCGGACGTTGCAGGCGGACAAGGTGTTCGACGGGTCCGCGCCGAAGGAGTTCGGACGTACCCAGACGCTCTACAACTTCCCGTTCTCGTGCATCTTCCCGCTCGGGATCACCTCCTCGCTGATCGGCATCGCCGAAGGCGCGCTGGCGTGCCACCTCAACGCGCAACGCGAACGGGTCACCGTATCCGGCACCGCCATCAAGGAAGATCCATACGTATTGTTCGCGATCGGCGAGGCGGCCGCGGAAATCGCAGCGTCGCGCGCAGCCATCCTCGAGACGGTCGACCGGTTCTGGGACATGACGGAAAAGGGGCAGGACGTCACGTTCGAACTGCGTGCCATCGGCAGACGCACCCAGACAGCGGCCGCCTGGCGTGCGGTCCGAGCAGTCGACGAAATCTTCGCCCGCTCCGGCGGCGGCGCGCTGCAACTCAGCACGCCGATGCAGCGATTCTGGCGCGACGCCCACGCCGGACTCTCCCACGCCATCCACGTGCCGGGGTCCATCTACCACTCTTCCGCACTCACCCAGCTCGGCGGCGAACCGCAGGGTGTGCACCGCTCCATGATCTAGGCGCTCCGCGCCCGTGCGCCTTTTTGGTAGCTGGAACAACCAGAAAGGCGCACGGGTGGCGGAGCCGCCCCCCAGGAAAGGGATTCTCCATGACAGACATTCGAGGACTCGGCTACCTCCGGATCCAGACGACGGACGTGCCGCGCTGGCGCGAACTGGTGGTCGACGGGCTGGGCATGGCGGTGGGTTCCGGCCCCGAGCCGGACGGCCTGTACCTGCGGCTCGACGAGCGGCGGGCCCGACTGATCGTGCTGCCCGGCGAGAAGGACAAGGCCTTGGCCGTGGGGTGGGAGGTGCGCGACCAGTTCGCCCTGCAACGGGTGCGTGAGCAGGTCGAGAAGTCGGGTGTCGCCGTCGACGTTCTGTCCGAGGACGAGGCACGGTACCGCGACGCCGAGCAGGTCATCGCATTCGACGACCCGTCCGGGACGCGGGTGGAAGTGTTCTTCGGGCCGGTTCTCGACCACAGTCCGGTGGTCACCCCCCACGGTGGCCGGTTCGTCACCGGCGCACAGGGTCTGGGACATGTAGTGCTCCCGACCCCGGCGTTCGAGGAGGCCTACACGTTCTACACCGAGGTGCTCGGTTTCCTGCCGCGCGGTGCCATCCGCCTCGGGCCGCCCGATGCCCAAGGTCCCGCCCGCCGGGTCCGGTTCATGGGAGTCAATCAGCGCCACCACAGTCTCGCGCTGTGCCCGGCGCCGCACGGCGGCGAACCCGGGATGGTGCATCTGATGACGGAGGTCGACACCCTCGACGCCGTCGGCCAGGCACTCGACCGGCTCGGCAAGCTCGGATTCTCGATCTCCTCGACACTAGGTCGCCACACCAATGATCGGATGGTCTCGTTCTACGTGCGGGCTCCCGGCGGCTGGGACCTCGAGTTCGGTACCGAGGGCATGCTCGTCGACGAAAAGTATTACACCGCAGAGGAAATAACCGCCGACAGTTACTGGGGCCATGACTGGTCCGGGTCCGAGCCACTGGCAGCGTTCTCATGAACACGGCGCGTACCGGGTTCGGGGCGGTGGCGGCTCTCGTCGTGCTCACCGGCGCTGCGTGCTCGACCGAACCGTCCGAGACGACGACGGACCCGGAGCCGCTCCGGGCGGGCCAACTGCTCACGTCCAGTGCGGTGACCGATGCTCCGGCCTTGCCGAGTGCCGCCCGCAACGAGCTGATCACCTACACCTCGCAGGACGTGAACGGTGATCCCGTGGTGGTGTCGGGCACCGTCGCATTGCCGCGCACACCGGCACCCGAGGGCGGGTACCCGGTGATCAGCTGGGCACACGGCACCACCGGTGTGGCCGACGCCTGCGCGCCGTCGGCGGACTTCCCGGGCGGCCCCACCCACGCCTATCTGACTGAGGTCGACGCCTCCCTCGACGACTGGGTCGAGCAGGGTTTCGCCGTGGTCCGCACGGACTACCACGGGCTGGGTACGCCGGGTATTCATCCATATGTCAACGGTGACACCGAGGTCAACGCCGTCGTCGACATCGTGCGGGCCGCGCGTGAGTTGGATCCGGCGGTCGGCTCGCAGTGGTTCGTGGTCGGGCACAGTCAGGGTGGGCAGGCGGCACTGTTCACTGCCGCCCAGGCCGGGGAGCGGGCACCGGAACTCGAGCTGAAGGGTGCGGTGGCGATTGCGCCGGGCAGCGGCCTCGACCAGACACCGCAGTACTTCCGGTCCGGTGTGCCCGGAATCGAAGCGGCGGAGGCGTTCTTACCGCTGATTCTTCTCGGGGCGCAGGCTGCGGACCCATCTATCGACCCCTCGGCATTGCTGACCGAGCAGGCCCAGCCCCTGCTCGCCGCCGCGCGAACCGGTTGCCTCGACGACATTCGCAAGGTGCCACCGGTACCCGCCGGGCAAGTTTTCCGTCCGGACGCCGATCTGGGGCCGCTCACCGAGTACCTGACGCGTCAGGAACCCTCGCAGGTGGACGTTCAGGTGCCGACGCTGGTCACGCAAAGCTCCGGTGACAGGGTGGTTGCCAAGCCGTCGACAGACCTGATGGTGAAGACGTTGCGGGACAGGGGGAACGACCTCGAGTACGTGACGTACGACGGTGCGGATCACCGGGCCACCATCGGGGCTTCGCAGGCCGACGCGCAGGATTTCGTCAACGGCATCCTGGACCGCTGAGGACGCAGCCGACGACCGCGACGCGGAGGCTCAGGCCGTTCCGGTGGTCCCGCTCGCGGAGGCGCCGGAGCGTTGCGGTGCGAAGGCCCGCAACCTCGGTATTCTGCTGCGCGGTGCGTCGCAGTGCGTCGACTGCACACGTTCAGGAAATTCAGTGAGGTGTTCGGTGCGGCCGCCAGGCGGCCAGTTCTCCAACAATGTTGCTGCGTCGGCTTTTACGATGTCATTGCGGTTTTTGAACCGGAGTCAACTTCGCGAGGCAGTGTTCCCGAAGCTGCTGCCTCATGGTCAGGTCGAGGCCGGGGGCGAGCCGCTTTTCCACCATCCACAGCACGCGTTGGTAGAAAATTCTGGGGGGTATTCCGAATTCGGTGAAGATGTAGTCGTCACCGCCACCATAGCCGCTCCACCGGAGGGCGAAGCCCAACAACGCATGGTCGTAGGTATCCATTCTGTTTCTCCGTGGTGTCGATCTCGGTCGGCGTCGCGCCGAGAATGAGGGCGACCGTGGCTTGGCCACCGTTTTCCAGGTCCGCAGCGTCTCGCCGCTGATGCCGAGCTCCGAAGCCACGGCCGCGTAGGTGCGGACTCCGCCGCCTGCCCGTCACAAAGCGACCGTGTCTCGGCTTAACCCCTCCGTGTGCTGAGCCTGACGTCCCATGCGAACACCTAGCCGAGCAGGGCATCGCCAGGCCCAGCCATCTACCGTCGCTCGGTTAGTCGGTGATCACCTTGACCACGACCTTCCCCTTGTTCTCGCCGGCGAGACTGCGGTTGAGAGTATGTCTCGCATGCTCCAGACCGTCGACCACGGTCTCTGCGGAGCGCAGCGTGCCGGCACTGAGAGCCAGCGACAGCTGTCCAATGATCTCTGCGTACCGATCCACGTGATCGAAAACGATGAACCCTCGCAAAGTTGCCCGTTGCATAAGCAGCTGACTGACATTACGTAGGCCGCGTTGGGCGTTATCTCCGTTATAGTCGTTGTACTCGGAAACCAGCCCGCAGAGCGTAATTCGTGCCCCAATGTTCAGTCGGCCGAAAACGTGGTCCATGATCTCGCCGCCAACATTCTCGAAGTCCACGTCGATACCTTCAGGTGTGGCGTCGTCGAGTTGCTTCTGCCAGTCACCAGCATGGCGGTCAATACAGGCGTCAAACCCCAACTCTTCTACCAGGTATCGACATTTCTCGGCGCCACCTGCGATACCGACCACTCGGGCCCCCCGCCGCTTGGCGAGCTGACCTGCAATAGAGCCGACTGCTCCGGCCGCGGCGGATACGAAGAAAGTCTCTCCCGGTCGTGGATCGCCGAACTCAACGCCGAGATACGCCGATATTCCGGTGTGGCCCATGACTCCGACGAACGCGGGGAGGGGGGCCGGCAACGGATCGGGTAGGACTGTGAATGACATGTCTTCAGTCGCTGTATCAGCTACGCAATAGTCCTGCCAGCCCGTCAATCCCACAACAAAGGATCCGACAGGGAGATCGTCACGTCGGCTGGCGACGACTTGGCCCACACCGGCCCCTCGCATGACGGCGTTCAATTCGACCGGGGGGATATAGGAACGCATCGCACTCATCCACACACGATTCGTGGGGTCGACCGACAAGTAGTGTGTTCGAATAAGCGCCTGCCCATCAAGGATCTCGGCAACCGGCTCTTCCAACCATTCAAGATTATCGGCGGTTACTTCCCCCTCCGGACGACTCCGCAATCGGTAGAGCCGGTTGGTCAAAGTACTCATCACATCTCCTTAAGGGGCGCATAAATGCCAATGCGGAATGCCTCTCGAGCCCGCCGGAATGCCGCTTCACGGGCACTCTGTCCAGTCGCTCATTGGGCCGACCACCCTGAGATTAGACTCACAGTTGATCATAGTCAACACACTGTCCACAGTGCCGTGGAGGCTCGGCGCGCCTGTCGCCGAACAGTGTCGACACACTGTTGACTATCACCGACAGGACGGGCATTCTTTGAGGCTACGGCGGCTGGCACATCAGTCGTCGCCAGAGCCCACCAAGGAGGCGACTGTGAGTACACAAGCGGAGAATCGCAAGGTAGTGGATAGTTTTTGGGGCGACCTCGATAGCGGGCCGCCGACCGGGAAAGAGCTGGAGGCTTGGAAAGACTGGTTCGCGGAAGATGCTGTGTGGGAGATGCCGTTCGCCCCTGAGCCGCTCGCGAAGTCGGTCCCCGGCCGCGAACTCATCGGCCACTTCATCGACTGGTTCTTCAAGTCCGTGCCCGACCTGAAGATCGACTCGTTGGTTGTGCACGACACGACAGATCCCGAGCTGTTTGTGCTCGAACTACACGGACAGGCGACCGTAACGCAGAACGGAAACGTGTATGCGAACACCTATTGCACACACATGCGAATCAGAGGCGGCAAGGTGGTCTTGATTCGCGAGTACTTCAATCCAAATATCGTCGAACAAGCCTTCGGCGTCGAAGTTATTGCCGAGGGTATGTCCCAGGTGATGGCAGCCGCAGGCCTGGAGGTAAGCAAGTGAAGCTCATCCCGGAATTTTCGTACACCGCAGAACTCGCTGCGCCGCAGGTCGTCGGTCCTGGGCCGTACGGCGTTCGGCAGGTCCTCCCCGTTACCGGCGGCACTGTAAAGGGTGATCGACTGAGCGGTACAGCAGCCATCGGCGGCGGTGACTGGCTCCTGGCTGGAGATGACGGATTCGGGCGGCTGGATGTGCGCGCTCAGTTCCATACCGACGACGGTGCCGTCATCTACATGAGCTACCAGGGCCTGGTCGAGGTGACCGAAGCTGCTGCAGCCGCCTTGACCGGCGGGGACTCGAGCACGAACTTTGGCGACCACTACTTTGTCACTACTCCGCGCCTCGAGTGCGGGGACGCTAGGTACGGCTGGGTCAACCAGACGATCTTCGTGGGACAAGGGCGAGTTACACCCGGACCCGTCATCGAGTTTCAGGTCTTCCGCGTAGCCCTCCAGTAGGAGGAACGGAACTGCAGCCGGCGGGCCCCACATCACATGTAAGTGTGAGGTGCGGCCCGCCGCTTTCGCGCGAAGTTGGAAGGCGTGGCATAGACCGCCAAGCAAGCCACGCAGCCCGTTAGCGAATCCGAGCCGCGGACATATTCGCTACCGACCCGCTTGCCGGTTCAGGTCTTTCGTTGTGGCTCCCCCGAGGGCCGTTATCCGCGAGGAGTTGCAGAAGCTGGCCAAGGAACTCGCGTCCGCCGATGGCTGTCTCGGCGTGTTCTCGCTGGTGCTCGGGAAGCGGGCGCTGCACGAGCGTTCCGACCATCTGAGCAAATTCAGCGCGTCACTGCAGCACTACTCGAACGTTATGCAGGCCGCCTGCCGTTCTGGCTCTCTCCCATCCACATCACAGTCCTGCCCGTCTGCCCCGAGCAGGACGGAGCAGCGCGCACTCTCGCCGACAAGGCTAGCCACCGTGGACTTCGCAGCCGAGTCGACCACGACGGATCATTGGGAGCGCGCGTTCGAAGCGCCCGCAAGGCGAGAGACGACCTGATCGCGGCCCTAGGCCAACCTAGGTCGCGCAGAACAGCGTTCAGATCACAGACATCGCCAGCGGGATTCGCACCCAGGTCGCTCAGGGACACCTTCTCGAGCTGATGGATGACGCCTGCCTCAACCGCCGAACAGCCCTCGACTGGTCGATCTGAAGGGGCGCATAGTCGCTCGGCGGTACCGGGCGTTCGATCGCGAGACGGCAGCCCAGCCACCTCTGCGTCAGAGCTGACACCGAATCACTGCTTGTGCCGATCTGAGGCGGGACGGTTGTGCGCGTCAGCAACTTACGCACTACAGACGCGAGTCCCGTCAGTGACCCACAGCAGTGCCCCGTTGTCCGAAGAAGGCCGACGCGCCGACTCGTCGAAAGCTGCCGCACGCACCCAATCATCCTCGGCGCCTCCGAAATGGGCATCTCCCGCACCCGTCACCAGTTCATCCGGCCCTACACCCGCGACACAACGGCAAGGTCGAGCGCTACAACCGGATTCTCCCCGAGAGGTTCCTCTACGCCCGCAGCAACCTGGACAACCCTTCCGCGAAGCCAGTAATAGCTCGCTTTCCCTCATCCACCACGCCGGCTAGTAGAAAGAAGCTGTGAGGCATGCCCGCATACTCGCGCTGGACGACTGCAACGCCCGAAGCCTGCAATCTAGACGCATATCGACTGGCATCATCTGACACTGGATCAATCTCTGCGTTGACGATGAGCGCAGGCGGGGCGTTGTTCAGATTCGTACTGAACAACGGCGAGACTTCCGGCGACTCCCGAAGCCGCACGTCGGGCACGTACTGATCGATACACCATTCGAGTGCGGCACGCGAAAGAAGAGGCGCCGACCCGTATCGGTTTACAGAGTCGCTACTCAGAGTCAGATCTAGCACTGGGCACAGAAGTCCCTGCGCCTTGACCAACGCACCGTCTGTACGTGCAGCGAGAGTCGCTGCGGTCGCCGCAGCGAGCATCCCCCCAGAGGAGTCTCCAACAACCGCCAGCGCCTCGCCGTCAATTCTCAGCTCATCAGAACGATCGGCTACCCAGCAAAAGGACTCGATCGCATCTGCGTGAGCGCTCGGATAAGTGTTTTCGGGCGCAAGGCGATACGCCACCGAGATCACGCGGAGAGCGCCCTGGACGCTCAGCTCGCGACACAGTCGGTCATGAGACTCCAGGCTGCCCCTGACGAAACCGCCACCGTGGAAGTACACGACACCCGGCACTGCTGTGGTCGCGCCTTTCGGAGAGTAACTCCGGGCCTTCACTACCCTCCCGCGAAGGGGAATATCCAAGTCCCTCACTGCACAATGTGGATTGCGATCACCCGCCAAGCCGATCAACTTTTCGCCGACCGCCCTGTACGCGGCGATGGATACTTCCCACGGCTGCGCCGGCGGATTCGTTGACAGGGACGCCAGCAACTCGAGTACCTGAGGGTGCAGATTACTCATGAATGTCCTGCATAGATGTTCGTCGCGGCACCTACGCGCTCTCGTAGCGAACTCACCAGTCGTCTCCTCCACAGCTGCTGTCAGATGCGTACGACCCTCGACTAGTCGGGGCATACGCCGGGGTATCAACTCTGCACTTAACGTTGGCGTTCGTCAACATAGTGTCGAGTAATGCGCGCCGGCGGTCTGCCAAGCACTGACCCGCCCCCGCTATCGCCGCTCTGAGCTGCCGGTTCTCCATTAACCGACATAGTGTTGACTATTCTCAACTGTGAGTCTAATCTCAAAAACGTCCAGAGCCGTGACGTCACTCATCACCACGGCAAGCAACGAAAGGGACCCTCATGGTCACGAAGTCCGATGTCGACCAGATTCAACCGACGACGAACCGAGACGGCGAGAGCTACGTCTCCCACCGCAGCGATGTGCATTTCAACATGACCGGCGACTTCATGACCGGTGTAGATTTCTGGATTCATGCGACCGGTGAAACCACCAATGGGCAGCTGATCATTATCGAGACCAACTGGGTCCGCGGAACCGAGCCGGTCTGGCACATCCATCACCGCGAAGAGGAAGGCTTCTTCGTGATGGACGGTGAAATCAAGATCCACACCGAAGCCGGGTCCTACAATGCCGGCGCGGGTCAATTCGTTTGGGGGCGCAAGGATCAGCGGCATACCTACGAGGTAGTCGGAGAAGAGGCGAGGATCCTCGTGATCTTCGTTCCGGGTCCCGAGAGCAGCGGATTCGAACCTGGCGGCGGCATCGACAAGTACTTCTACGAAGCGCGCGATCGCGAATTGCGCACTCCGGAGCAGCTAGCCGCAGAGGTTGAGAATCTCAAGACGAACTATGGCTTGGAGATGTTCCCAGAGTTGCCGCACCCCCGGGACGCCAAAGCTTAAGCGGCCACAAACAATCAACTCGCCTCTTCGTGACTATGGAGTTTCTGTGACTACAAACGATGTCCATCTTGCAACGGTGCCGCACTGGATCGCTGGCGCCCCCTCCGGCTCGACGAACGGGCGGAGGTCGGAGGTTGTCGATCCAGCCACGGGTCACGTATTGAGGCTTGTTGAGCTGGGAGGCGCTGCTGTCGTCGACGCGGCTGTGACCAGTGCCCGGAGCGCTGCGGGGGCCTGGGCTTCGACCCCGGCCCCCGTCCGGGCGACCACTCTCCACCGCTTCCGCGCCCTGATGCTCGAACACGGTGAAGAGCTTGCATCGATCATCACCTCGGAGCAGGGGAAAACCCTCGCAGACGCGCGAGGGGAGGTCGCCCGTTCTGTCGAAGCTGTCGAAGTTGCGATATCGGTAGTGCAGCACCTCAAAGGTGAGTACGCAGAACAGGTCTCCAGAGGAGTCGACACATACTCGTTCCGTCAGCCGCTCGGAGTGTGTGCTGGTATCACCCCATTCAACTTCCCCATCATGGTGCCGGTGTCAATGTTCGCGGCCGCGATCGCCTGCGGTAACTCGTTCGTGCTCAAACCAAGCGAGAGGGTGCCATCCGCCTCGGTGCGGCTGGCGCAACTGCTCGCCGAAGCCGAGCTACCCGACGGTGTCTTCAACGTCGTGCACGGTGGCGTTGACGCGGTGAACGCGTTGATCGAACACCCGGACGTCGCTGCCATTTCCTTTGTGGGTTCCACCCCGGTTGCGCGTGAGATCTACAGCCGTTCCGCCGCTGCCGGCAAGAAGGTTCAGGCATTGGGTGGTGCGAACAACCATATGGTCGTCATGCCTGACGCCGACCTGGACGCAGCGGCAGATGCTCTGGCGTCGGCTGCATACGGCGCCGCCGGTCAGCGATGCATGGCCGTGCCCATCGCGGTAGCGGTGGGGGAAGTCGCGGACGAGCTAGTTGCCAAGACCGCTGAGCGGGCCACAGCCTTCCGTACCGGACCGGGGAATGTCGAAGGCACCGACATGGGGCCGCTCATCTCAGAGGTCGCCATCGAACGAGTCAGAGGTGCGTTGGAGGCGGCACCTGGCCAAGGCGCAAACGTCGTTGTAGATGGCCGGGTCAACATAGCGTCCGAAGCCGGCTATTTCATCGGGCCGAGCTTGGTCGACAACGTAAGCGTCGACAGCGACCTCTATCAGGAAGAGGTGTTCGGGCCGATTCTGAGTGTGGTCCGCGTCGATGATCTCGACGAAGCACTTCGCATTGTGAACGCCAGCCCATATGGCAATGGTGCGACCATCTTCACCGCAAGTGGAGTGGCCGGTCGCCGGTTCGCTCACAGTGTCCAGGCCGGAAGCGTCGGAATCAACGTTCCCATTCCAGTTCCGATCTCTTGGTTCGGATTCGGAGGTTGGGGCGACTCGCGATTTGGCGATGACGGGCTCAACTACGATGCATATCGCTTCTACACCAAGTCCAAGGTGGTCACCCAACGTTGGACTGAACCCCGAATGGGCGTGTCTCCTCATTTCGTCGCCGCGAGGCATCAATGACGATGATCGATCGCTCCCCATCCTCGCCTTCCGACGATGCTCGGGAAGGAGGCACTCCGCGGCTGGATCATGTGGGGATATTTGTCCGCGACCTCGAGTTGGCCACCACACGGTGGCAGAGCAGATTCAACGTCAGCATCGCGCATACTTTCGAGGCACCCTCTCTCGCCATCCGCGCGACGTTTCTCGCCATAGCGTCGGCCAATATCGAGCTGTACACCATGGACGATCCAAAGGTTCTCGATCTCGCGCTGGGCCGAGCCTCGGCGAAGCTCGACCACATTGCGTTGCGGTTCGACGGAAACGCGAGAGAGCTCGATCTCGCTGGATGCACGATCCGCGGGCCCGGACGACCGGACCCGATCGGAGCTCCTTTCATCATCGCCGACTCAGAGCATGTATGGACAGAGCCACCTGGAATCGACGTACTGCTACAGCTCATAACCCCGACCGATAGCACTCCATAGCACTGCGAACGCCACCTCCCGAATGCCTTCCACCATTTGTGAATGTGGGGTTAGGGACCGGGACCAGAACTACACCGCGAGTTGACAATTCAATGTACACAAGCGGCCACCGGTACGCCGATCGACCGGGAAGCACAACCAATCCGATTCACACTCACAAGAGGAGAGACCAATGGGACGCATGGACGGAAAGGTCGCCCTGGTAACAGGTGCGGCACGTGGAATGGGACGGGCGCACGCAATCCGGCTCGCCGAGGAGGGCGCCAATATCCTCGCTATCGACTGTCCGCCGGACACCGGGCTCCCGTATCCGACCGGATCAGCTGACGACCTCCAGATCACAGTCAAAGAGGTAGAAGCACTGGGCCGACGAATCATTGCACACGAGGGAGATGTCCGGAAGCAGTCGTCGCTCGACAAACTGGTTGCTGAGGGCGTAAAGGCATTCGGTGGTCTGGACGTTGCGGTCGCCAACGCCGGAATCTGGACCGTACACCCGTTCCACGATATCCCTGAAGACGAGTTCACAGCTGTTCTGGACGTCAATATCACCGGAGTGTGGCGCACCTTGAAGGCGGTGTCGCCGGCGATCAAGGAACGGGGCGGCGGTTCAATCATCGTTACCTCTTCCGGCAACGGCGTGGAGGGATCACCCCATTACGCCCACTATGTCGCGTCGAAGCACGGCGTTATAGGGCTGGCGAAAAGCGCTGCGCTCGAGTTTGGTCAGTACGGAATCCGAGTCAATATCTTGCTCCCAGGGCCGACTGATACTCCAGCCCTCGACTGGCAGGGCGGATATGATCTCTGTGCAGGTAAAGGCCCCGGTCAGGGTGTGAAAGAAGACCTCGAAGGCGCGAAGTACTGGTCTACCCTTCGCGATGTCGGGTTGCTCCCACCACGCGCCATGAGCGAAGCGGTGCTTTGGCTCGCGTCCGACGAGTCTCGTTGGACAACCGGACTCGAGATGCACGTTGACGGTGGCCATATGCTTATGCCAGGACTGAATATGGCAAAGATGGCCGCCGATCAACCACAGTAACAACTCGACGTACCTTCGACTGGAAGAGAATACACTTCCTGAAGGCCCGCATTTTCGATGCGAGACAAAGCTGAAGAGAACGAATCGATCGCAGCGAACCGGTTTTTTTAGCCAGTTCGCTGCGATTGCACTGAACGACCTGAACTAATCGCTCTTCGAACGACCTCTCCATTCCAAACCAAATACCGTTCTGAGCCACACTGTGGTGACCGTCTCGACCATGTCTTCGGTGCGAATTGCATTCTCGCTTCGCATGCTCATTAGTCCCAAGTTTCGTTCGCCCATCCACATTAACGCTGCCGCCAGTGAACGAGCCGGTGGTCCATCAATAGCCACACCCGTGGCTCTGTCGCGCTCGATCGCAGCGGCCGCGGCATCGATAAAGCGACCCAGTATTTTGTCCCACTGGGCCTGCAAAGTGGGTTCGGCTGCCGCTGCATCACCGACCTCGCGGAGTACGTGTCCATGCCGCTCCCACACGACCATGACCTCCGACACTGCATGCTCAATGGCAGCCTCCGGAGAAATTCCAGGAGGTCGCTCGAAGATCATCGATGATGCAGTGAACACGTCGGCAGTCACACTCGAGAGAAGCGCCGAGAGAACCTGCCATTTAGATTCGAAATAGAAATAGAAGGATGAACGCGACAACCCCGCCCTCTTGGCAAGGTCGTCGATCGAAACGTTTCGTAACGGCTCGGTGCGCAGAATCTCATAAGCACCCTCGAGGATTGCTTGCTCGCGCATGTCACCCTTGAGATTTCGCCTACCAGTCCGAGGTTCGGATGCGTTGAGACCGTTTGAGAACGAAGTCGCCATGGCTACAGAGTAGGCTAGTTCAACCTGCAAATGTAGCCGGGGGCACGACGTCCGTACACGATATGCACCGCAGCATCGCCCGAGACGGCCTCTCGGATTGCACGGCAGTTCGGTAAAACAATCGGGGCGAATTCCCAGGCCCGTCTTGACCAAGTTGGCATGCCGATCCGACTTAATGTTCATGTAGCAAGTCGACGACTGGTGCGAGATTGGTGACGCGGCACCCATTACGCGATTCGACCCACGTCAGCCCATGAGCCTTGCGTGCAGGGCTCGTTGCCCGCGCGAGCGTCACCCATCGACGGCACAGCGCCAAGTCGACCCTCCTCCCCATTACGTAGGCGAACATCTGGCTAAGCGTCTCGACTGCACGTTGATCATACTCGACACATCGTTTATAGTGTACGTGAACCGCAACGGTCCATGTTCATCGGCACGCCGGCGAAACCCGCTCGCGGGGTATTTCGTAACTCGTAATTCAGGTCGGTTCGCTCACTTGCGCGACGGTCCCTCACGTCCCGAAACGCCGGCGCATCCGTAGCCTCCTGACGCCACGCCAATCCAGGAGAAGTCGTTCGATGTCATCAAATCTCGCAAACAATCTCGTCGAGACTGCTCGGCAACTAGGCGGTCGACCCGCGATCCGGCTTGATGAAGCCACCTTGAATTACTCCGAGTTCCACCGTGCCGCTGCGGCAGTGGCGGGCGACCTGCATTCGCGAGGTATTCGATCCGGCGATCGGGTCGGCATCGTACTGCCGAACGTCCCTGCGTTTCCGATCATCTTCTACGGGATTCTGATGGCGGGCGCCGTCGCAGTTCCGATCAACCCCATGCTCAAGGACCGGGAGATCACTTATTACTTGGAAGACTCTGGGATGGCTCTCATCTATGGCTCGCGATCTCGCGGGAATCTGGTTGCGAAAGCCGCACTAGCAAAGGAGATTCCCGCGCTCTTGGTCGACGACCGTGGTCCGAGTGACGCTGATCTGACCGGGAACCCGATCGATGAACCTGTGGAGCGTAGCCGTGACGACACCGCAGTTCTTCTCTATACCTCTGGGACGACGGGAAGTCCTAAGGGAGCGGAACTCACTCACGAGAATATGTCGACCAATGCTTCGACGAGTGCCGAGACTCTGATACAGACCGGGCCCAATGACGTCATCTTGGGGTGCCTGCCACTGTTCCACGTGTTCGGCCTGACCTGTGGCTTGAATGCCGCGGTGAAGTCAGGAGCCCTCCTGACTCTGATCCCCAAGTTCGATGCGGAATCAGCCCTGCGTGTTCTGGTTCGAGATGAGGTTACAGTCCTCGAAGGGGTCCCCACCATGTACTCCGCGATGCTCAACTCTCCCGACGCCGACTCCGCCGAGCTATCCCATCTCCGCTGCTGCATCGTAGGGGGAGCGCCGATGCCCGTCGAGGTTCTGAAAGCGTTCGAACGAAGATTCGAATGCGAGATATACGAGGGGTACGGACTTTCTGAAACCGCACCCATTGCTTGCTTCAACCAGCCCGGATACCCGCGCAAAGCTGGCACGATCGGGATTCCCGTGCGCGGATGCACGCTGCGACTAGTCGACGACGACGACAACGAAATTGTCGGCTGTGACGAGGCCGGAGAAATCCAAATCCGCGGTGAGAACGTGATGAAGGGGTACTGGGCTCGTCCGGCTGCCACCGCGGAGGCAATAAGCGACGGCTGGTTCCGCACAGGAGACATCGCCACACGAGATAGCGATGGCTACTACAGCATCATTGATCGAAAAAAGGACATCATTATTCGAGGTGGTTACAACGTGTACCCACGCGAAGTGGAAGAGGTTTTGTACGAGCATCCAGCTGTTGCCGAGGCAGCTGTTGTAGGTATCAAACACACGCATCTCGGGGAGCAAATCGGAGCTGCCGTATCACTCAAGCGCGGAGCGCACGCCGAGCCGTCTGAGATAATCGAGTTCGTTCGCGCCAGGCTCGCCGCGTACAAGTACCCCCGGCAGATTTGGTTTGTACCCAGCCTTCCAAAAGGACCGACCGGCAAAATTCTCCGCAGGCAAGTTGAGCCGCCCGCCGTGGGCTGACTCCGCACACAGCCCGACTGATCAACCGCACACCCTTCCGCGCCACACGAACTGATCGACCGCAGCTGCTGGTCAGTATGGCGGGGCCGGGGGGGTGTCGATGTCCGTTGCCGAGCTCTGCGCCCCTCGGCGCCGTTTCGGTAGACATACGAACGCGAGAACTAGGGGGCCGTCCGGTCCTCAGTAGGCAAGTACCTTCGTCAGTAAGCTCAAGTTCCGAACTCGTCCTTTCAGTTCTCGGTTGCGTCCAGCAGAGTGGTGTATGAATCGGATTCGAACCTGACCGGCGTGTCGTAGCCAAAGAAGGCGGCCATCGCGTGACTCTTCGAGAGAC